>JADLHE010000141.1 GCA_020848965.1 Saprospiraceae bacterium | reverse complement strand
GCACGGCCACGGCCAGCCATGTTTTCGGCAATTTCCCGCTGCCGACGCCAGCCGTTTCAGGGCCGGGTACTATCTGTGGCGGCAGCACCGAGTTCGTGGTGACGGGCGGCGTTTTTGCCCAAACGAACTGGAGCACGGGGGCTACCACGCCAAGCATAACCATCTCGCAATCAGGAACTTATATTGTAACGGTGACCGACGCCAACGGCTGTACTGCGTCGGCTTCCCAAAACCTGCTCATTGGCACGTCGCTGCTCCCGGCCATCGTTTCGGATGCCACTGGTTGCAGCGGCGCTGCAACACTTGATGCTGGGCCGGGCTACGCCAGCTACCTGTGGTCGAATGGCGCTGCCACGCAAAACATCACGGTCATTTCCGGAGGCACCTACTCCGTCACTGTGAGCGACGGGGGCGGCTGCACGGGACAAGATGATATGGCAGTGAGCATCCCAACGCCGCCGCAGGTGAGCATCGCTGGCGCAAATTCCATCTGCACAGGGGGCAGTTCGCAGTTGTCCGTTCCTGCTGGTTTTGCACAAATCATCTGGAGCAACGGGGCGACGACGAACAGCATAAGCGTTTCACAACCAAATACTTAGGCCGTCACCGTCACCGACGCCAACGGATGCACGGCAACCGACAACCTTACGCTGACGGTTGGCAGCAGCCTCTCGCCGGACATCACCCAAACACTGGAAGACTGCAATGGCACAGCCAGTTTGGATGCGGGCACGGGCTTCACCAGCTACCTCTGGTCGAATGGCTCGACCATGCCTAGCATCACGGTCGTTGCCGCAGGCAGCTACGCCGTCACGGTGAGCGATGCGAGCGGCTGCACGGGCACGGCGGTGCAGAATTACACGCCGCCAACGCCGCCGACAGTGCAGATTTTGGGGGCTTCGGCGCATTGCGAAGGCGATGTTTCGGTCTTGGTTGCCTCTGGCAACTACCCACAATACCTTTGGAGCACGGGCGAAACGACGCCGCAAATCACGGTTTCGCAGGGCGGCACATACAGTGTGACGGTAAGTGAGTCCGCCTCTGGCGGATGCACGGCAAGTGGGTCGTGGACGGTGACGGCTTTGCAACCAAGTTTTACGACGATAGAAACCTTCTCGTGCTCTGCACAAGACACTGGTACTGTGCAAGTTACGCTCACCAACCAGTTCGGCTGCGACTCGGTGGTGACGGTGGTGACGCTGCTTTCCAACCCAACGACTACAAACCTGATTTTGAAAGCCTGCAACGGCGAAAGCATCTCTTACAATGGTGTGAGCATTTTGGCGGGCACGTCGCAGGAGTTTGTTTTTGTTACCGCAAACGGCTGCGATTCGGTGGTGCTGGTGAATGTGCTGTCCTTGCCCGCTATCACTTATGAATTGAGCGCAACGAAGACGTGCTGGAACGCATCGGATGGCAGTATCGAACTGACGATTTTGGGTGGCAAGGAGCCTTTCCGCTTTGCCTTGGATGATGGGCCATACGTGTCGGAGACGCTTTTCACGGGCATTTCCAGCGGCAACCATACCGTAGCCGTGCAAGACAGCAATGAATGCGTACTTCAACTTGAGGTCAATGTGCCGCAAACCAATCCGTCGGCCTTGTTGGCAGAAGATGCGACCATCAATTGCGAAGCAGGAAAAGTGACCTTGGCCCCAACGCTCTTGACCGAAAACCCCGCCGAGGCCGTTTGGACTTGGCCCGACGGCTCGCACCTGCCTAGTTTTGAGGCTGACAAAGAAGGCAATTACACCGTGGTGGTGGACGACGGCTGCGAGGTGCTTGAACGCAACATTCAAGTGAAATGGGATGCGCTTTACTATGAAAAAGACCTGTTTTACGTCCCCAACAGCTTTTCGCCGAACGGCGATGGCATCAACGACGAGTTCAGGGTGTATCTGGCGCCGCATTTTGAGGTGCTGTCCTTCGAGTTCCGGGTATTTGACCGCTGGGGTGACGAGCAGTTCGTGACCTTCGATCCGGAAGTAGGCTGGGACGGCATTTACCGGGAGACCGACCGCCAGGTTGATGTGCATGTTTGGTTCGTCAAGGCGCAGGTACTGGTCTGTGGAAGCAGGGTGGTGGATGTGTTCAAAGAAGGCGGGGTGACGATTGTCAAATAGGTTGCTGGACAAATGCAGGTAGATATTGTCCCGATAATTCGAAATTTGACAGTCGATTTAAAAGCAAACAATTGATTATCAATTTTTTATAAAAACAAAAGGGGTGGCATTTTCGCAATGCTACCCCTTTTGTTTTTTAGCATATCACCGACTAAATTACTGTTGACTGACTGCCAACTGCAAACTGTCGAACTGCCAACTTAAACCTACCTCACATACATATTAAACTCCACCCGCCGGTTCTTCTCCTTGCCTTCGGTGGTGCTATTGGATGCAACCGGGCGAGTTTCGCCATAACCTTTATAGTTCATCCTTTCAGCCTCAACGCCACGGGCCAACAGGTATTGGTAGCAGGAGGAGGCACGCTCTTCAGAGAGGATTCGGTTTGCACCTGCATCACCCGTATCGTCGGTATGGCCGTCAATGCTGATGTCGTAACGGGGGTACTTGGTCATGATTTCGGCCACTTTTTCCAGAATGGCATAAGACTGTGCCTTCAGGGTCGCCTTACCCGTCTCGAATTGCACGTTTTTGGCGGCAGAGAGTAGGAAATCCTTATCTGCTTTTTCAATATCGGGGCAACCTTGGTTCGTACCTTTTATGTCAGGGCATTTGTCCGTGTGGTTCGGCACATTGTCACCGTCATCGTCTGGACAGCCAGAAGCGCCAGTTGTACCAGCTTCCGTTGGGCAGAGATCGTTGCGGTCAGCGATACCGTCGCCGTCGGTGTCGGGGCAGCCCTTGGTGGCCGATGGGCCAGCTTGGTTCGGGCAGGCATCGTCTTTGTCGGGCAGGCCGTCGTTGTCGGCGTCATAGACTGGACAGCCGTTGTTGGAAGAAAGCCCCTTTTCGTTCGGGCAATTGTCACGGTTGTCGGGCGTGCCGTCACCATCTGCGTCAGGGCAGCCGTTGGCAGAAGAAACGCCAGCTTGGTTCGGGCAATTGTCGTTGTCATCGGCGATGCCGTCCTTGTCGGTATCAGGGCAGCCGCTGTGCAGGGCAACGCCAGCCGTGTTCGGGCAGCGGTCATCTTTGTCAATCACACCGTCGCCGTCCGTATCGGGGCAACCGAGCAATTGGATGGGACCGGCCGCATCGGGGCATTGGTCACGGTTGTCAACGAGGCCGTCATTGTCCGAATCGAGCACGCCACTAGCAACGGGTTGCGCAGGCAGCGTCGTTGGCGTTGTGGCAGGTATGGTCGTAGTATTGGCGGGCTGTTGCGTCTGAGCAGGGGTGTTTGGTGGGCAACCTTTCAGCGCAATCGTGCCGGGCACGTCAGGGCATTTGTCGAGGCTGTCGTTGATGCCGTCGCCATCCCGGTCGGCAGTTGCTGGCACAACTGGGGCAGTTGGCGTGACAGGTGCGGTGGTTGGGCAGCCACGGGTTTCGGCGGGGCCTTTCACGGTTGGGCAATCGTCCTCGCCGTTTGGCACGCCGTCGTCGTCGGTATCGGGGCAGCCGCCAGCTAAGGCAGTGCCTGCTTCATTGGGACAATAGTCCTGTGCATCGGGCAGGCCGTCGGCGTCGGTGTCGAGGGGGCCGTCCACACGGGGCTGTGGCTTCAGCTTGAAGTGCCAACCGATGCCGATTTGGAGGTTGTCCCGAAACTCAGTGAAAGAATAGCGGTACTCGCCTTGCAGCGAGAAGAATGAGCTCTTTCCCACCTTCACATTCAGGCCGAGGCCGAGCGGCAATTGGGCATTGTTTTCCTCAAATTGCTCAAAAACCATCCCTACCCCACCGAAAATATAGGGGCGTAGGAAGCTTTCAGGAGTGCCAAATTGGTATTGCGCTGTGGCATCCAAGCTGAGGATAGTGGTTTTGTCGTCAGAACCATCCAAGGTTGCGAGGCCCACTTTTAGGGGAATCCCAATGCCAATATTGGGCGTGATATTGCGCAAATAGGCAAGTTCCAAGCCGTTGGTTGGCTTGAAGCCACCAAAATCGTTGAGCTTGTTGTAGTCAATGAAAAGGACTTTTGCGGAGATGCCGTTCATGGATGCGCTCTCGTCTTGCGCAAATGAAACACTGGCTTGGAGCATGCACAGCACCATTGCTGCGCATAGGATTGATTTCTTCATATTTTTAAATCTGATTTGGGACGAAAGCGGTTCGATGAAATGAAAGGGCAAGGTGCGGTTTCAAAAAAAATGGCTGACAATCAATATTCTACCTTTTGCGCTTTTTCATTGCCGATGCTTTCAATTGCTTGTAATGTATCACGGTTGAGGCTCGGTTGCCCCTTTTTCATTAGCTCGAATGTACGGATTTTGCGAGCGGATGTTTCATTAATTTCACAATGCCCGCAAGTGAGATGTCCTTTTAGTGGTGGGAAGAATGGATTGCAATTTCAAAGTTAAGTATGCTTGGCAAAAATTGCCCGAAAAGGGCCGCTCCGCAAGCAAATTTCACTGGTTTCAGGGATGGGGGAGGCGGGGTTGTTTAATTGTTGACATTGTTTGATTGTCGTACGTCACGCAGCAACAACAATCCAACAATGTCAACAATCAAAACAATTTTTCTACTTCTTCAATGCCCCCAACTCGGCAAAAGTGAGCACGAACTCCGTGGCACCGATGGCATAAGGGCCTACCTCGTAGGGCACGTAGCAGAAAAAGATGCCGTCCTTTACCAAGCCCGTGTTGTCGGCCAGTTTGAAGGGGAAGGTCTCATCGAAAGCAAAGGGGATATTGCCCTCTTCGTCCGGTGAGAAAAGCTCTGGGCGCACCTCCCTGAACTTCTTTTCGGCCAGTGCTTGAAGGGCGTTCAAATCTGTCACGAGCTGGTCGAGGGCCACTTTTTTTGCGGTAGCAACATCCCATGTGGCCACGGCGGAACTCCAACTGGGGTGCGCCCCGCCGGTGTCGCTGTACCCATCGAGTTGGAGGGTGAGGTGCTTGCCGTCGTTCAGCAGCACGGTGTCGGTGGTTTCCGCAGCGAAAACGTTGCGCATATCGGGCATCTCCTTGGCCGATTCGGCCTGCATATTGAAAAAATTGTTGATGGCATCGTCGAGCGGGGGCAGGTTGTCCGGCTCCTCGGCCATGCCTACCCAAGTGGTCATGAACTCCTTTGCCCAGCCGTCCACCGCCTGCTTTAAGGAATCGCTGCCGTCCTTCAGTACAGGGTATTTGAAATTGACCCAAGCGCAATTGACCATGACGGAGTCCGGCTTGTCGCAGTCCACGCCGCCTTTCCGCTCAATTTTGAGCGACACCAAGGTCAGTGGCTTGGGCGCAACGGGCGGGCCGTCGTTTTTGCAGGATTGCGAAGCGAAAACAAGCATGGCCAAGCCAGCCAACAAGGGTAGGTGAACTTTCATGTAGTTAATTTTCTGTTGAAAAATTTGTCGAGCGCAAATGTATTCATGTGGCCAAGAATTATGGCAGGGGCGGTTCACCAAATTGCGAAGCTGGCGAAATTGCCCCCTCACGACAAATACTTACCCACAATCGGCAACCTCCTCCCCACCCCGAACGCCTTCGACGACACCCGCAGCACGGGCGCCGCTTGGTGGCGCTTGAACTCGCTCATGTTCACCAGCCGCAGCGCACGTCGCACGGTGGCCTCGTCGAAGCCCATTCGGATGATTTCGTGCGGGCCTTGCCGCTGCTCGATGTATTGGTACAAAATGGCGTCCAAAATATCGTACTCCGGTAGGCTGTCCGAGTCTTTTTGGCCGGGGCGCAGCTCGGCGCTGGGCGGCTTGGTGATGCTGTTTTCGGGGATAACGATGCCGTCCTTGTTGATATAGGCGGCGAGCTGATAGACCTCGGTTTTATAGACATCGGCCAAGACGCTGAGGCCACCGCAGAGGTCGCCGTAGAGGGTGCCGTAGCCGACAGCCATCTCGCTTTTGTTGGTGGTGTTGAGCAGTACATTGCCGAATTTGTTGGACATGGCCATGAGCAACATCCCCCGTATGCGGGCCTGGATGTTCTCCTCCGTCACGTTGTTGGGGTAGCCGAGGAAATGCGGTTTTAGCGTCTCCTCGTACTTCGCAAAAATCGGCTCAATGGGCACGATGTCGTACTGGATGCCCAGGTTCACGGCCAGCGCACGGGCGTCGTTGATGGAGTGGTCGGAGCTGAACTGCGAGGGCATGAGCAACACCCGCACATTGTCCTCACCGAGTGCACGGGCGGCCAGCACGGCCACCACCGCCGAGTCAATGCCGCCGCTGAGGCCGAGGATGGCCTGTTTGAAACCCAATTTCTTGAAATAATCGCTGATGCCGAGCAGCAGGGCGTCGTGGATGAGGGCAATCTTCTCTTTGGGCTGCTCCCGGTGCTGCCCACCACGCATAACTTCCTCTAAATCAAAGGTTTTCACGCATTCTTCCCAATAGGGCATTTCTTCGTAAACATTGCCGTCCGGTGAAATGACGATGCTGCCCCCATCGAAAATAATATCCGTTTGCGAGCCGACTTGGTTGCAATACACCATCGGCAGGCCGTAGCGCTGCACGTTGGCCCGCAGCACGTGGATGCGCTCCTCGGCGTGGCTATACGTGAACGGTGAGGCGCTCAGGTTCACGATGAGGTCGGGCTTCTGGGGCATCATTTCGTCCATCGGCACCACGGTATAGAGCGGATTCTCGTTGCCGAGGTTCCAGAGGTCTTCGCAGATGCTGAGGGCGATGCGCTTGCCCTTGAATTCCACGATATTGAACTCCTTGGCGGGTTCAAAATGGCGGTACTCATCGAAAACGTCGTAGGTGGGCAACAGTGCCTTGTGCTGCACGTGCTTGATTTGGCCATCCTCCAAAAAATAGGCGCTGTTGTAGAGGTCTTTGCCCTCCACCACAGGGTTTTTGCTGGGCGAGCCTACGGCAATGGCGATACCCTGCGCCGCCTCGGCCAGTTTCAGCACAGCCCGCTGCGAGCGGCGGATGAAGTCATCGAACTCCAGGAAGTCACGGGGCGGGTAGCCGCAGGTCGAAAGCTCTGGGAACACGACGAGGTCGGCACCTTGTTGTTTGGCGGTGTCAACGGCGGCGAGCATTTTGGCGACGTTACCGTCGAAGTCGCCGACGAAGAAATTGAGTTGGGCAAGGGCAATTTTCATAAAAGCTGAATGCTTGATACTGGATTAAAGCGGCAAAACTACTTGGATTGAGGCGGTTTGCGCAAGAAAAAAAGCCTGCACCCCATCTTGGCGCAGGCTTTTCGAAACAAATCATCTTTTCACAGACATTTTTATTTCAAGATGGCGATTGGCTTCGTGCTGATTCGGCCATTAATATCGAGTTTCAAAAAGGCAATATTTGAAGCCAATTCTGGATTGATATTGAAAGCAAATTGATGCGTGCCAGCCATGAAATCGCTTTTGTTCACAAGGCTTTGAAGGGTTCTGCCTTGAGCATCCACCAGCTCACAATAGACCGTCGCCCGCTTGTCGAGCGTCCATTCAATTTGCAAATAACCTTGCGTTGGGTTGGGGGACGCCGTGAAGTCAAAATTGGGGTTTTCAGCCTCGCTGGTACCAACCAAATCATCGTTCAAGAACCGCCAGATAATGACCTGCTCTGTGCCAAAAGCGGTTGCCACGATTTTCCCATCGGGTTGCAAAAAGAGGCCGATACCCTCCACGTTTCCTGCATAAGAATGGGGTTGGGCAATACCGGCCACATCACCAAAAGTCTCATCAGTAGTGCCATCGGGGAGGAAACGGCAAACGTATAGATAGCCTTCAGCCAAGCTTGCGCTGGAAAATGCCTCTCCTGACACCAATATTTTACCATCGTTCTGTATGGCGAGTTTTCGGCCAAACTCCGAAACGCCCACCTCTTTGAAAACCTTGCCGCCGCTGCCAAAATTATCGTCAAAACTACCATCGGAGTTGAGCTGAAAAAGCGTAATATTGGATGCTGTCAACGAAAAACTGATACCACAGAAAATAATTTTATCTCCGACCATGGCTACGTCATAGGCTATTTCGTTTTCATTGGCAAAGCCGTATTGCCATGCACCATTGTCGGCAAAACTTGTGTCGAGCGAGCCGTCAGGGTTGTACCGAACCATCAACATATTATAATCATCCACCAAGGTGCCGCCGGATGCAACGATTTTACCATCCGATTGCACGGCAATGGAAAGAATCCCTTCCACCCCAACTGCAAAATCATTGGTCACAATTCCGCCATTGCCAAAAGCTGGGTCCAATTGGCCATCGGGCAGCAATTGAACCAACAAGAGGTCGTAGAACCCCGGGTTGGCACTATCCAAGGTCAAGCCGCCCGCCAAGATTTTGCCATCCGGCACAATGTACAGGGTTTCCAATTCATCATCCAAGTCACCTTCGTCAATAGTGGTAAGCCCATTGTCACCAAAGGAAGCATCCAACTCGCCGTCCTCGTTGAAACGAGCGATAAAAGCCTGATAAACAGTATCTTTGACGATGCGACCGACTCCAATGATTTTGTTGTCAGCGGTCAGGGTCATTTCATCAAAATATCCCTCTTCGCCTATGTCTAGGCTGGGGAAGGCAGTCCCCTGGGTTCCAAAGGAATTGTCAATGGAGCCATCCGGCAACAGCCTGGTCAATCCTAGCGTAGTCCCACCGTTTTCATCTTTTTGCCATGAAACTATCATTTTGCCGTCGGGCAATAAAAGCGTGCCACCAGTATATGAAAATATACCAGGCACAGGGATAGTCACCTCGCCCATTTGGCCAAAACCAGTGTCCGGCTGACCGGGCGTTTGGCCGAACACCCATGCGGGGAGGCAAATCATTGCGAGCAACTTAAGCGTTTTGTTCCGTCTCATTTTAAAGATTTTGATTGCGTGAAAAATGGAGAAATGGCAATATGGTTCGCTCACACCACGATGGCTGAAAAGATGGAGCAGCGGGTGGTGTTTAAACCATGAATACCGTTTTGAGCTGCTAATATAAAAGTATGTTTTTGACCTAAATATCTTTCAACAAAAAAAGCCCACACTACCGAGTGCGGGCTTCTTCGAGGGGTCACTATCTATCACCTACCACTTACTGAATTGCAATCTTTCCCGTCGCCAATTGCCCATTGCCCAACAGGGCAGCGTAATAATAAAGACCTGCCGGAAGCCCGCCCCGTTCAATGGCCAACTCGTTGGTTTTCAAACCGTTGTAATGCCTCACCAACTGCCCATTTGAATTGAACAGGCGCACGGATTCCATTTGCTCGCCGTTGGTGCTCAGTTTTCCTTCGGAAACAAGCGGGTTGGGGTAGAATTGGGTGGTGTTTGCTGCCGCAATAGGCTCGTTTGCTGGGGACAGGCTGGCGCAAAACTCCTCGATAGCATTGCCCATTTCGATGAGGGGAGTCACGTCGGGGCAGGGGTAATTCACACCGAATTTTGTCATGACAGCGTAGCAGATGGAGGTGCTTTCGCCTGGTTCAAGGTGGAATGGCCCCGAACTGATAAGCATCCTGAAGTCGAGGGGCGGCATATCCACGGTGCATAACGACCATTCATCAGTTTTTGAAGGGTTGCCATCTAATGCAAATGGATGAATATCGGTACTGGTTGGATTATAGCCCGAACCTCCATAGGTTATTGGTGTCCCATCAGGCCAAGTGCCAAACAGTTGGGGCAACATACCATTCCCGGTTGGAGGAGCAAGTGCATTGGAATAGCTAAAACTTGAAAAGCCAGTATCCTCGCCATTATTGTTATTTGGCCCTCTTAGCACCTTTACCCCGGTTATTGGAGGTTCATTGCAGTAAGTTGGCAAACCACTGCAAGCACAATCAGGCTGTCCGTCGGTGGCATCAGCATTGTAAACGAATGCCAGTTTTTCTGATGAAATACACCCAATATAATCATCCAAATAGCAACCCATATCGGGGTCTAACCACAGTCCAACAAAGGCACTGTCAAGGTACTCAAGTGCCCTATTGAATAGCTTAAAATCATAAAACGTGGTATTGGCCAGATTTTCATCATTGCTGCCCTCAAATGCATAAGCCAACGCATGGATTTCTGCCCGAATCGGTGTTCCGTTTGTTTCGCCATGAATTGCCCCACCGCCTTCGTCATTGAAAATCCACCATATCGCTTGGTCGCCGGTTACTTTGGGGTAATCGCCCAACATTGGCTCGTATTTTCCATTTCCGTTTCGGTCAAAAAATGGGGCGAGTTCATGTCCAATAGGGAGTGAAAAGCCATTGGAACTGAGGGATTCGGGATTATCCCTACCCGGCCATTCCAGAACACCTTGAGGCACCGGCCCATCAATGTCACCATCGCTTTCAAAATCGGCGATATGAGCTGAAATTGCACTGCGCTTTATTGGCCAAAGGCGGTTAAAATTGCTACAAACTGGGGCATTTATGGTGCCATTTTGGGCGTCTAAAGGCCCAGGCCACCATTCCGGATAGCCGCCACTTGCCCCATATGTTTGCGCCGCAATTTTCAGGTTTCCGCCGGGGTCGAAGCCCCCGAGCCAAAGTCCACCGCTGAACATGGTGGCAACATTGTCCGTTTTTGGCACGAAATATCCCCCATCGCTCCTGTCCCAGAAAAAATCACCACTGGCCTGTAGTATGACCCGTGCATTGTTCACGTCCAAGTGCGCAATGCCAGTACTGACTGCGCAGGCTTGGGAGAAAGCGCCTTTTGCGAAGCAAAAAAGGAAGAAAAAGAGTAATGGTCGTTTCATATTTAACTGATTTTTTGGTAAAAATCGGCCAAGAACACGCAAGTCAACAAACCATTTTTACTCAAAAGTCAGGTTTCCAGAAACCGCCCGTCAACCGTCTATCGTCCACCGTTAACCGATTGTCTTCAAATCCTTCACAAACCCATCCACCCCCTCTGCCTTCATCGCCTTCTGCAAAGTGGTGGCATCGGCACTCTTGTCGAACACGCCAACCAGCACCCGGTAGGCCGTCTTGCCACTGGCTTGGGTGATGTTCACCACCACAGGCTGGCTGAACATCCGCTCCATTTTTTCCGCCTGAATCAGCACATTGCCGTAGTCGGCAAAAACACCCAATTGCACCGAAAACCCTTGCGATGGCTGCCGCTCCACGCTGAAACGGAACAGGCCTTGACCCGAAACAACGGGCGTTGAAACGCTGGTACTGGGGGTATTGGGTTTCGTAGTGCCCGTGCTGCCATCCTTACGGCGCAGCGCTTCGGCCACGGCCTTGTCTGCGTTTACCCGGCCATAGCCAAATTTGCGGCTGCGACCATTTTTATATTCGCTTGGGTCGCCGATTTTGTCGGCGGTGCTTTGCAATATCTCCTTCACTTCCTTGGCCGTCAGGTTTGGGTTGGCGGAAAGCATCAGGGCACAGATGCCCGCCACGATGGGCGTTGCGCCGCTCGTGCCACCGAAGTGCTTGTAGGGGCCGCTGCGCTCCACACCGTCCGCCCAGAACTTGAATGCACCATCGCCCCGGATGGTGGTGCCGGGGTCCCAGGAGGCCCGTGCAGCGATGAGCGGCCAGTCGCCATTGGAAGGTGCGCAGATGCTGACCTCAGCACCTTGGTTGGAGTAGCTGGCATAGCGGTCTTTGCTGTCGCAAGCGGCCACGCAGATGACGTCGGGATGGGCGGCGTAGAAGTTTACATAGTCCAGTCCTTCGTTGCCTGCGGCAAACAGCACGACGCAGCCCTTGCCTCCCCTACCCTGCCGGGCGGCCTTGGCGATGGCCTCTTCCTTGAGTGAGTTGAGCGTGTACTGCGTATCCGTGGTGCCCCAACTGCAACTGATGACGTCGGCCCCATTTTGTATGCAATAATCGAACATTTGTTCCGTGGCCCGCACACTGAACGAGGTGCCGCTCACGGGCATGAACTTGGCATTGGGCGCCACGCCCACCATACCTTGCCCATTTGCTACCGCAACGGCGAGGCTGGCGCAAGGGGTGCCGTGTGTGAAGCCGGGGTCACCGTCCGAGAGGCGGTCGCTTTGCGTCCAAAGGTCCCACGGGCGATAGACCTTGGGCTTCAGGTCGGGGTGCGAGATGTCGAAGCCATTGTCAATGATGGCCAGTACGATATTTGGGGAGCCAAGGTTGTCGAGGCGGGTCCAGGCATCCACGATTTTTGCGTCAGCCCCTGCCTTCGTGGTGTATTTGCCACTTGGTATGAAGCCGCTGTTTTTCAGGTGCCACTCGTCCGCCATAAAAGTATCGTTGGGCAGGGCGAGGTCGTATTCTTCGAGCAACATATCGAGGTCCGGCTCGGCGAATTTCACCAAAGAAATCTTCTGCAAAGCCTGTGCGACCTTGATGGGGTTGGGCGAATCTTTGGTCACACGGGCGGTCACTCGGTCATTGGCACGGCGCTCCACAAGTTCAAGTCGGAACTCATCGAGCACGAGCGCCTGCTCGCTTTCGTCCACATCGGGCTGGAAGATGATGAAGACCTCACCCGTTGGAACGAGCGGTTTTTTGCTGCCCTCGGCAAAATAGACGTGGGTGCCCGTTTCCACTTCTTTGTGCTGGCGCACCTCATCCAGTTTGTCGTCAACGGTGGCGCCATCTTTTTGCAAAGAGACGACTTTAAAGCCGCCGAGACTGGGCAGCACCTCTTGCCGAACGTAATCGGCATTGGCAAAATCTGCTTTTTTATTGCCTTTTAGGCCCACCAAACTGGCGCTTTTTTGCAGTACGAGGGTGCCTTTTCCACTTTTGATTTTGTAATTGCTCATGTTGAGGGCTTTTGGATTGAAAATTGGAATAAGTCGGTTGACGGTGGTCGGTTGACGGTGGTATGGCTACCAAACAACCAACTACCGACTACCGTCAACCGATAACCGTTTAATGCGGAAAATTACGAAACAGGCCGGAGTTGAGGCAAGTATTCCAACAAAACCTCAACCGAAAGTGGCCGTGCCAGTGTTTTTACTATTTTTACGCCCGTTTTTATAATTGGCTATTTGCAATTAGCTATTTGCTAGTGGCCGATAACGGCCAATGGCAAAATGCCAACAGCCAAAAGCAGCAGCATGTCCATCCGCTTTTTAAACAAGCAACCCGACGTTCGCCAGCTCTCCGACGAGGACTTGGTGAGCAGGTTCGCTGAGACGCAACAGCAAACGTACTTTGAGGAATTGTACCGTCGGTACATACACCTAGCCTACGGCGTTTGCCTAAAGCTGATGAAAAGCGAGGAAGAAAGCCGGGATGTGGTGTCGGATGTGTTCAAAATCCTGTTCACCAAGCTGCCCACGGCGGACGTAAAGTCGTTCAAAGCCTACCTCTACACCGTGAGCCGCAATGAGTGCATTGCAAAGCTGCGGCAACGGAAATCGGACATGGAAAAACTGGCGAAATACAACCACTTGGAAAATTCGCCGGATGACTTTATGGAAAACGACGGATTCGCCGCTCTCTTCAATACCAATCCTAGCATGGAGCAGGAAGTTGAGAGGGCCGTTGTCCAATTGGGTGACGAGCAGCAAACCTGCATCCGAATGTTTTTTTACGACGATAAGAGT
>JADLHE010000140.1 GCA_020848965.1 Saprospiraceae bacterium | reverse complement strand
TTTCAGCGGATTGGGAATAAATCAGCCCCGGCATGGCAGGCAGGAAACGAATCAAGTTCGTCGGGCAACACGAGCAATCGAACCAGCCCTGACGGGTGCAAGCGCCCCGGTTGAAGGTAAATTTCCCATCGGCTTCGAGGGCATTTGGGTAAAAAAAGTTGGTGCCATCCAGCGACAGGCCGCTAATGAGGCCATTGTACAAAGTCCGTTCAATGACATCGAAATATTTCACGTCGCCCGTTTGGCTGTGCAGTCGGTGGTTCCAATACACGCTGCCGATGGCGGCACAGGTTTCGTTGTAGGAGGTCAGATTGGGCAGCTCGTAGTTTTCGCCAAAAGCCTCGCCCTCGTGCCGGGCACCGATGCCGCCCGTGATATAGATTTGCTTTTCGACCATGTTGTGCCAAAGCTGCTGCACGGCGTCGTTGTATGCCTCGTTTTTTTCCAAAACGGCAATGTCCGTCATGGCGGCGTACATGTACATGGCCCGCACGGCGTGTCCCTGCACCTCGTGCTGCTGCGTGACGGGGATATGGTCTTGCGAATAAGCACCATACAGCTCATGGTGGGCGGTATTGCCCCGGTTGTCAAGGTAGTATTTCGCCAGTTCGAGGTATTCCTTTTTGCCCGTGGCGTAGTAGAGTTTCACCAACCCAGTCTCCACGATTTGGTGGCCGGGCACTTTTTGCACTTTGCCCTCGCCCCAGCCGAAAGTCCGCACGAGCATGTCCGCATTTTTGAGGGCGATGTCAAGGAAATTGCGCTTGCCCGTGGCGATGAAATGCGTGTAAGCCGCTTCGAATAGGTGGCCAGCATTGTAAAGTTCATGGCTCGCACCGAGGGATTCCCATCGTTTGCCCTCCTTCACGGGCACCCACGGCGCAGGCGGTTTAGCCGGGTTGATGGTGCGCCAAGTGGTCAAGTACCCGTCTGCCTCCTGCCCAATGGCGATGATGGCAATCAGGCTATCGAGCCGTTTTTCAAGTTCGGGGTTCGGGGTGCTGATGAGCGAATTCGATGCCCCTTCGATGATTTTGTAAACGTCCGTGTCGTCAAAGGGCATTTGGCCCCGTGTTTCGCCTTTCATTTTGCCTCCGGCAATGAGGAAGTTTTCCAAGCGGCCCTCTTCCACGCATTTTTTCAGGGCGTAGTCAATGGTTTTCTCCTGCACCAATTTGATGATGGGCAGCCAGAAATCGTCCTCCATTTTCACGTCCCGGATGTTGACGGGGGTGATGGGGTAGGGGTTTTGAGACAGGGCCTCAAAACCCAGTAGTAAGGTTATGATTGTGACTACATGCCTCATTTTTATTTCATCCCCTCCACCATTGGCCAGCCGTCCGCCGTCCAGTTGATGGGCTTGATTTTTAGTTTCGATTTTCCATCGTCCGCAGCATCGTAGGCATGGAAAAACAGGTAGTCCTTCCCCTCGAAAGTATATGCGCTGCAATGCCCGACCCCGTTCCAGTTCTTGTTGCCTTTGATGACGAGGCTGCCACCGCCATAGAAGAGGTTTTTGCCTTCCATGTCGAAATACGGCCCCTCCACCGTCTTCGAGCGCCCAACGACGACCTTGTAGGTGCTTTCCACGCCCCGGCAGCAATAGTCCCAGGAGACGAACAGGTAGTACCAGCCGTTTTTCTTGAAAATAAAAGGCGCTTCGATGGCCGCATCACCGGGATTTTTGTCGGAAAGGTCGAAGCTACGCTCCCGCCGGGCCACGGTATGCCACTCTTGCGGCTCGGCGATTTTCAGGAGCGAGGGGTCGAGTTTCACCAGTTTCATCCCGTCCCAAAAAGAGCCGAAAACCATCCAAGCCGTACCGTTCTCATCGAAGCTGATATTCGGGTCAATGGCGTTCCAAAGGTCCCGGTTCGGCTGGCTTTGAATGACGATGCCGTGGTCTGTCCATTTGAAGTTTTTATCGGTTGCATCAAGGGTTTTATTGGTGGCTACGCCAATGGCCGAGGTGTTTTTGCCGAAGGCGGACACCGAATAAAACAAGAAGTATTGTCCATTGTGAAACACCACATCCGGTGCCCAGATATGGTTTTCGAAACCCGGTACCACGCCGTCCGTCCACTTGGGTTTTTCGGAAAAAATGGGGTCTGCTTTCTCCCAATTGTCCAAGTCTTTTGAGGTGAAATGCCCGATGCCCTTGCCCGTGCAGTAAACGTGGTAAGTGTCGCCCTGCTTGATGCAAACGGGGTCATGTACCCGGATGTCGGAAGTCTGCGCCTGCGCTTGGAAGGCCAGCAAAAAACAGAAAATTGAAGTAGAATAATTTAGTCGCATCTGAATCTTGAATAGTTGTTCAGCCCGTTTTTAAGGGGTGACATTTTTTCGCCCGCTCCAATTTTCGATTGAAGCAGAATTGTCAAGGCGAAAAGGTGTCATCCCGAAGCCCTCAGCACGTGAGATGACACCTTTTTGCCTTTAAATGCCTGCTGAAATTCAAGATTTTGCAGGCAAAAAGATGTCACCTCACTATCCTATTATCAACCTCAAACTTTCTTCCCCCAAACCGCCACGAACTGGTCGTTCAGCCCCGTGAACAGGATGGTATTTGGCACTTCGTTTTCCCAATCACGCCCCCGTTCCACCCGCAGCTTGGCGGTCGTTCCGTTGGCGTAAATAATTGACAACCAAGGGCTTTGGTACGACCAAGTACCCGTCGTTGCACCGCTCAACGTGCCGCCCTGCTCCAGCGTGATGGCCTCGGAGTCGCTGAAATCGGGGTTGGTCTGCTCATTGGCGTAGCCGGGCACGGTGTTGTAATTGAGCGTGATTTGCTCCCAATTGCCGACCAGCTCGCTTTCCTCCACGGCCGTCTCTTCTTCAGTGGCAAAGCGTTGGCAACTCACCAGTGGCCAGCCGTCCTCCGTCCAGAACAACTGCCGGGTGTGCATCACCATGTAGTAGCTGTTCACACCGGGCCGACCTTGATGGCCGATGTAGAAATTGCCGCCTTTTTCAAAAACGCCGGGGTGCGAAACGCCCTGCCAGCCGCCGTGGCCTTGGAATCGGTAGGGTGCCAAAATCATTGGCTGGTCGTCCTTTTCCTCGTTCATATTGTTGCCAAGGGCATCAAAAAACGGCCCGTTGGGGTTGTCCGACCTGCCCACCCGCACATTGTATTTGGTCTGCAACCAATCGTAAGCGATGAACAGGTAATACTTATTGAATTCAGGGTTGTAGATAATTTCAGCGCCTTCGATATTGCCGTTTACAACGCCTCCAGTGAATGCCCGCTGCGCCACCCGGACGCCCTTGTCCTCGTTGAGGCGAGACAAACCCGTACTGGCGTTGAGTTCCAGTTTGTAGATGCCGTCCCAGGCCGAGCCGTAATACATCCAATGCGTACCGTCCTCGCCGACGATGACCGTGGGGTCAATGGCGTTGGTCTGCACCGTGCCATTGTTGAGGGAAGTGACCACCAAGCCCTTCTCGATGAAGGGGCCTTTTGGACTGGTCGCCGTCGCCAAACCAATGACGCTCAAGCGGGGCGTTGCCGAAGAAAGCGAGTAATACAACCTGTACTCGTTGCCCACTTTCAGGATGTACGGCGCCCAAAGCGCATTGAATGGTTCGCCGCCATTTGCCCGAATGAAATTCGCCCCTTTTGTTGGCAAGCCGGGGAAGGCCCAGCCCACGAACTCCCATTCCACGAGGTTTTTGCTCCGCCGGATTTGGATGCCGGGCCGGATGTCGTGGCCAAAGGCAACGTCCGTGTTGTAGCACCAAGTGAAATCATCTTCCACCAAATAGGAAGGGTCGTGTACGTTGTAATGCGCCCATTGCGAGGTAAGGGTTGGCGAAGCCAATTCGCCATAAGTGTCCTTAAGTTTTGAAAAATCCACGGGACCGTCGTCCAGCGTGGTGGAGTCCTTGGGGGTCACACCACCGCCACCGGGGTTGATGGGCGTACCGCCGTCGTCGTCGCCCTTGCAACTGAGTATGGCCGTTGCGAACAGCAACAGGAAATAATGGATGATATGGCGGGTTTTGATTTTCATTTATTTCTGTATTCCTTCCGACGTCATCAGCACCCTTTTCAAAGTGCCGTCTTCCTTGTAAAACAGCTTGTCCACACAGACCGACCTACGGAAGCTGCCGCCAAAATTGGGGGCCTGTACCCCGCCCGTATGGTAAATAAAATAAGGCACGCCTTTGTATTCGATGATGGCTTGGTGGTTGGTGTTGCAATTGCCCGCCAACTCGTTCAGGATGCCTTTGAATTCCCACGGGCCATTGATGGATTTGGACATGGCATAGGCCGTTTTCTCTGGAAATTGATAGGCATAAGTCAGGTAATACCAATCGCCTTTTTTGTGAATCCAAGGTGCTTCGGTGAAATTGGGCAAGCCCTCCACCACCTTTATTTCACCATCCAGTTCTGTCATGCTTTCCTTCAATTTGGCGTAATAGCACTTGGTATTTCCCCAAAACAAATACGCCTGTCCGTCATCGTCAATCCACACCGAGGGGTCAATATCGTCCCACGCAATATCGGTGGCAGTGGTCATATCATTGGTAACCAGGGCTTTCCCCAAGGCATCCTTGAAGGGCCCGGTTGGTCGGTCTGAAACGGCCACGCCGATGGCCTTGCCCGGAACCGTGGCATGTTCGGTGCAGACGTACCAGTAAAACTTCCCGTTTCTTTCAATGGCCTGCGATGCCCATGCGTCGGCTTTTGCCCAAGCAAAATCTGTCACTTTCAATGGCACGGGATGCTCCTGCCAGTCCACCATGTTCGTGGAGGAAAACACGAGCCATTCGTTCATTTTATAAAAAGGTCCGTCAATGGCCGCCTCGTCATGCCCGGTGTACAGGTAAACCGTGTCGTTGTGAACCAGCGCCGCAGGGTCAGCCGTGAATTTATCCCGAATGACCGGGTTGTTTATTTGCAATGGCACGGCATCCCCGGAAGCTTGTTCCGGCGCTTTTTCCGTTTGCTGACAGGCCGTGAAAAAAGCCATCAGCAGGAGGAGTGGAAGCCAATTTGATTTTGATTGCAACATATCTTTTTAATGTGAGGTGACATCTTTTCGCCCGCTACAAGCTTGAAATTAAGCATGACTTGCGCTGCGAAAAGGTGTCATCTCGAATCAGCGTCCGCCCATGAGATGACACCTTTTTGCCTTTGAGACAACTGCTAATATTCAAGATTTCAGCAGGCAAAAAGATGTCACCTCGTGGGCTACTTATACGCCACCCGCAGCACATTCACCGACTTCGGCACCACCGTCAAGCTCATTTCCTTGCCCGTGAAATTCACCTCTTTTTCCGTCGGGTAAATGCCCTTGGGCGACTCGAACGAGTTCACGGCGTTCTTGTCGTTGTTGGCCAACGTGATGAGCTTGCCCTTCGTACCAGCCGCTTTTTTTCCAGTCATGCTGATGCTGAACGACTGCTCAAAAGCCGAGGCATTCACGATTTTGAAAACCAGTTCCTTTGCCTTTTCGTCAATCGTCGCCGTGGCGTACAGCCCCGACTGCCCGATGACGGGCTTGCCTTCCTCCGTGATTTTGAGCAGTTGGTTGCCCACATGGTTGGCGAAGAGCTTTTGCACATAATAATTAGGCGTGCCGTAGGCTTCGAGGTTGTTGAACCAAATCAGGTCGGGCGTCCATTGCCAGCCCTCGGAATGGGCAAGTAGCGGGGCGTAGGAGGTCAAATAAACCACATCGGCATTGCGCTCCAGACCCGTCATAAAAGCGGCTTCGGCAAGGGCGCAGTCCCAGTTGTTTCGGTTGTCGGGGCTGGCGATGGCCACGCTTTGCGCAGCATACTCTCCCGCAAAAATCTTCGGCCCTTTGCGGTCATAACTATCGTAGCGGTTGGCGTTTTCCAAAAACCATTGCGGCGAGCGGTAGTAGTGCTCGTCCACGATTTCAGCCTTCAATTCCTTCAATTCCTCCCAGCCGTACTCGAACATTTCCCCTTCGGGAAACGGGCCAGCGCCGGACACAATCTTGATTTCAGGGTATTTGCCGTGGATGGCCTTTTCAAAAACCTTGTATCGCTCAATGTACTCCGGGCCCCATTGCTCGTTGCCGACGCCAATCATTTTCAGGTTGAAAGGAGCGGGGTGGCCCATGTCGCTGCGCAATTTGCCCCAAGTCGAAGTGACTGGCCCGTTGGCGAATTCGATGAGGTCGAGGGCGTCATGTACGTAAGGGTCAATCTCGTCCATCGGCACCAGTTCGGCGGTGTTGAACTGGCAGGCCATGCCGCAGCTCAGGATAGGCAGTGGCGACGCCCCAATGTCTTCCGCCATTTGGAAATACTCAAAAAATCCAAGGCCGAAGGTTTGGAAATAATCAGGTGCGGGGCGGTGGGCACACTCGTTGTTCCACCGGTTGATGAGCAGTTCCCGGTCGTTCACCTTGCCCACTGTTTTCTTCCATTGATAGCGCAGCGCCAGCGTCCGGCCCTCCACGATGCAGCCGCCGGGGAAGCGCAGGAAGCCCGGTTTCAGGTCGGCGAGCAACTGCACGAGGTCGGCACGGAGGCCCTTTGGGCGGCCTTTCCAAGTATCGTTCGGGAAGAGCGAAATCACGTCCAAGTCAACGACTCCCTTGCCCTCGAAGCGAATGCTGAGTTTGCCCTTCATTGCCTTTGCCGAGGGGGTGAGGCTGGCCGTGTATTCCTTCCAGTTGCCGCCGCTTATGGGAATTGACGAAGTGGCTAGCACCTTGTTGTTTTCATCCAACAGTTCGACGTGCAGCGTGGTGCCGCCGCTTGTTTGCTTCGCAAAAACCGAGAAATCATAGCGCAGGCCCTGCTTGAAGCCCATGCCCTTGAAGCCCTCGTTCACCAATCGATAGCCCTTATCGGCATTCACTTTCACGTTCAAGTAGTTCTTGTTCACCCCCGCTTCGGCGTACTTCACGGGCACGGCGAATCCCGATTTGTCGTTCATCGAAAAGCGGTCGCTCTCTGGTTGCTCCCAACCCATCATCGGCGCATCGAACTCGAAGGAGCGGTTCTTGACCAGCTCGGCGTAGAGGCCGCCATCCGCCCCGAAGTTGATGTCTTCGAAGAAAATCCCGTACATCGTTGGCTGCACAGCGGACACGATTTGGTCGGTGTTGACGGTGAATTGGCTGGCCTTCACGGGCAGCACGAGAGAGTCGGGGTTGGTGGTTGCTTTCAGCAATGGGTGGCTGCAAAAAAGCACGGTCAACAGGAAGGGTATGGATTTGTTTTTCATGTATCAAATACGTTTTTTAATTCAAGAGGTGACATCTTTTTGCCTGCTTCACTTTAGCGTATTGAGCAGGACAGGTGATAGGCAAAAAGGTGTCACCTCGTTTGGTCACCCGTTTTTGAGATGACACCTTTTCGCCTTGCAAGATTCAATTTGAATCCAGATTTGGGCGGGCGAAAAGATGTCACCTCAAAAACTTGTAGCCCCGTGGTTAAGGCCAAAGCTCTCCAATTTGCCGCTATTTTTCGCAACCAAAATCAGCTTTTGGCTTTTCCCAATTTTCAATTTCACCACACCCCTCGCATCTCCGGAGACATAGAGGCCGGAGACGTTTGCAGGCAGCACCTTGAATGCCAACTTGCCCTCGTTCAGCAGCACCGTGCCATGCGAGGCGTCGAACCTGCCGCTGACCACCTCGGTATCGTACTCGTTGCCAACCAACAGCAAATCCAGCAGGCCGTCGGCGTTCAGGTCTTCTGTCAAAATGCCCTTGACGGGGGCGATTTGGGCCATGCGGGGCAGGGGTTTCAGGGCAAATTTCCCATTGCCCAAGTTCTCCAAAATACTGCTAGATTGCTGCTCACAGGTCAGTGTCTGCGTTTGCGAAGCACCCAATTGCTGGAGCAAATCGTCGGTGGTCGCCTTGGCGAAGGCAGCGTATTTCAGGTATTTTTTCTTCAAAATGGGCAACTGCTGCGCCAGCACATCCAGCGAGGCAAAGGGGTAATATTTGCCTTCCTCATAGACCGAAAAAATGGGGTCCATCGAGCCATTTTTGTCGAAATCGGCGTAGTGCAATTGCATCGGGTGCTCCGGCGATGACTTGAAAGGGGTGTTCTCGCCGATATTGCCCAGCACGTAGTCCATGTCGCCGTCGTTGTCGAGGTCGCCTTCGGCGATGCTGTTCCACATTCCATTTGATTGCGGAATCAGGTTCCCTTCGGGAATGACAAGGGATTTGCCGTGGTCATTTTTAAAAATGGTGATGGGCATCATTTCACCTACCACGATTAAGTCTTGGCGTTTGTCATTGTCAAAATCCGTCCACAAAGCCGCCGTCACCATCCCGATATTTTCCAATTTGGGGCAAACGCTTTCCGTCACGTCCGTAAACCTGCCCCCTTCATTGCGCAGCAAATAACTGCGGGGCGCAAGCGGAAATTTACCCGGCGTCACCCTGCCACCGACGAAGAGGTCGAGGTCGCCGTCTTGGTCGAAATCGGCGACGTTTACAGTGGCCGTGCTGGTCAGCATGAAGGGCAGGGCTTCGGGTTTCATGGTGAAATTGCCCTTGCCGTCGTTGAAATAAAGCCTGTCCTGATAGGCTTTGTGGCCGTCGTACCGCTCCGAGCCGCCGCTTGTCACATACAAATCGAGGTCACGGTCGCCGTCCGCATCGAAGAACGAGCTGCCGAGGTCTTCGTAGTCTTCGGTAGGGATTTGCTTCGCAACGAAGCCCCCATTTTTCCCTTGCAAAAACAGGCTGGCCGGGCTGCCGTAGCTCCCGCCGATGAAGATGTCTTCGAGTTGGTCGCCGTTCACATCGCCGACGGCCATGCAGGGGCCTTGGTTGGTGAAGCCGTGCAACAGCAGGGGTTGGTTCCTGAAATCGTCGGCGGCCACGCCTTCCTTGTGCTCGTAGAGGATGTGGTTGTTGCTGTGCAACAAAGTGGCGGTTTCGTTTTTGGGGAAATGGTAGGGTAGGGCAGTTTTGTAGTCGAGCGTCAAGGGCTGGTCGGCTTTTACGCCCTGCACCACCGACCGTTTGCCGTCTGGCCAATTGACTACAATGCTGTCAGCAGTGGTGTTTTGGCCGAGGCCGAAATGCAGCAAATCCGTCACCGTGCTTTGGTAGCCTCGTGTTGGCTGCTTGTTCCGTTGCTGTTTTTCGTTGCCTATGTGGACACTGACCGTTGCGCCGATTCCGGCTTTGTTTGCTTCGTTTCCAATCAGTTTTAGGGTCAAAAAATGGGCGGCGGTGCTGTCCCGCTCCCGTAGCGTGTTTTTGTAAATAAAGGCTTTTTGGTCAATATTATTGGTGATGATTTCGAGGTCGCCATCGAGGTCGAGGTCGGCGTAGGCAGCGCCGTTGGAGATGGAGGGCTGGGAGAGGCCCCATTGCTCCGTCGTTTTTTCAAAACGGAGGTCGCCCTTGTTTTTAAAAATAAAATTGGGCACCACAGTGGCCGGCACGTCGTCGAGGCTTTTCAACAGAGCTGCCCGCACCGCTTTGGGGTCGGCGAACTGGCTGATGGCATCTTGCCGGAATTTCACGAAATCCAGGTCGGTGATGTCCTTGCCGTAGCCATTGGTGATGAAAAGGTCTTGGAGGCCGTCGTTGTCGAAGTCAGCAAACAAAGGGCACCAACTCCAATCGGTGCGGTCAACCCCCGCCAATTGGCCTATCTCCAGCCCCCCCGCCCCTGAAGGGGAGCCTAGGTGTAGCATATTTCGCATGTACTGATGCCCATAGCCGTATTGCACCGCCTGCTGGAATTTGTCCCGTAGGTGCGGCCCGTACATGGTCATGCGGCTTTGGTGGTCTTCGGGCAGCATGTCCAAGGTGAGGAGGTCGGGGTTGCCGTCGTTGTCCATGTCGCCCACGTCGCAGCCCATCGAGAAATGGCTGGTGTGGCCGAAGAACTCCGCTGCGGCCTCCCTGAAAGTCCCATTTTGTTGGTTGACGTAGAGCAAATCTTTGGATTGATAATCGTTGCAAACATAGAGGTCGGGCCAGCCGTCCTGGTTGGCGTCAAAGGCCGCCACGCCCAGCCCAAAGCCCTCGAAAGTGATACCCGCCGCCTTGGATACGTCCGTGAAAACGGGATGCCCCAAGGCTGGGTTGAAATTGTTTTGATATAGTTTATCGGTGTTTCTTGAAGTCCCATCGGCTATGATTGGCCGGATGGTCACGGGCGATTTCTCGAAGCCGCCGCCGTTGAGCAGGTACATGTCAAGGTCGCCGTCCAAGTCGTAGTCGAAGAAAACGGCTTGGTTGGATTCGTTGGGGTCAGCGAGGCCATAGGCAGCAGCCGATTCTTTGAAAATGGCGCTGCCTTGATTCACAAAAAGTAAATTAGGATAGGTGCTTTTCTTCCCCGGCCCGCCCACAGAAATGTAGATGTCTTCGAGGCCGTCAGCGTTGATGTCAACGATGGAGACGCCTGTACACCATTTTCCTTTTGTGTCAAAACCGCTTTTATCGGTAATGTCTTCAAACTGGAGGCCGTTGCCATCCTTTCCTTTGTTCCGGTAAATCCGGCTCTCGACCATGTTGCCCGTGAAGACGAGGTCGGGATAGCCGTCATTGTCAAAGTCCCCGATGCCCACGCCGCCGCCGTTGTAGAGGTACTCGAAATCAAGCAGGTTCAGCGAGTCGGTGGGGGTGATGGTGTTCTGAAAATCAATCCCCGTTTGGTCGGCGTCCAGTAGTTGGAACAGGGTATCCGTGTTTTGATTTGTTGGCTTGCATTGGCTGAGCAGAACACAAATTGCGAAGCAGCACCCAAAGCTTTGAGGTGACATCTTTTTGCCTACTCCGCCCTTGCGTTTCAGCAGGTATTTATAATGGCAAAAAGGTGTCATCTCAAAGATGGCTTGGTGCCAGAGATGACACCTTTTTGCCTTTCATGATTGTGCTAAATTGCAAAATTGTTGCAGGCAAAAAGATGTCACCACTGGCACTTGCTCAGTTCGCCGAGTTCCCCACAAGGTTCGGGTTCCTGTCCAGTTCCGATTGAGGGATAGGAATGAATTCCCTACCGTCGGAATAGGTGTTGAACTCAAAATCATGTGCTTTTAGCTCCTCCAATTTGGAGGCATCCTTTAGGTAGCCCCAACGCTTGATGTCGTACCAGCGCTTGCCTTCGATGGGCAACTCCATGACGCGCTCATGCTCCATTTGTGCCATAAACTGGTCGAGGGAGTAGCCCGCAAACTCAGACTCACGGTTGGGCAGGTTGGCACGGTCACGCACCTGCTGCACGTACTTGGCAGCATTGGCCATATCACCTGTGTTGGCCAAACACTCAGCATACATCAGCAACACGTCTGCGTAACGGATGATGTGGTAGTTGAAGCCAGCAGTGAAGGCATCGGTGCCGCCCACGGCGTTCGTGTATTTTTTGATGTAATAATTGCCTTCGGAACCGGGGCCGTAGCGGGTCAACCAATCTTGGTTGTAGGCCGTGGTGTAGCCCTCAGTTGGCTCGTAGGACAGGATGGTGGCATGGTAGCGTGGGTCGAGTTTGTTGTCAACCGTTTTCTCCTCCCGCATTTCATTGTAGAGAAATGGGGTAGGGTAGAAGTCGAAGAAGTCGCCCTGCGAATAGGTCGGTGTGAGTGCGATGAACTGTCGCCAGTTCACGGTCGGGTCGCCGCCCCAATTGAAGTCGGAATTGGCGCTGGTAGTGAACTCCGCCCAGAAGATGCGCTCGGTATTGGCACGCTCCACGGCGGGGTCTTGCGAGTACAAGTCGGCGTAGTTCGGTGCAAGGGTGTACTGGTTGGAATTGACCACGGCCTCGAACTGTGTTTTCGCAGCGGCGTGGTTGCCTTCGTAGAGCAGCACCGTGCCGAGCAGTGATTGCGCAGCACCCTTGGTGGCACGGCCTTCTTGGCCTGCGTCGGGGCTGTTTGTCAAAGCATTGTAGTTGAGTGGCAAGCGGGAAATGGCGTTCTCCAAATCGGACTTGACTTGTGCATACACTTTTTCCTGCGTCACATCAGCGTTGCTTGGATAAAATGCCTCGGAGCCTTTTGGCGTCTCCAAAATCAGCGGCACGTTGTCCTGCACGTTGGTCAGGTTGAAATAGGCCAAGCCACGCAGGAAGTACGCTTGACCGAGCAGGCGCTCTTTCAGGTCGGCATCCATGCCCTCGATATTGGGCACGTTTTCCAATACCTGGTTCGCACGGGATACCATGATGTAGTGGCCTGCCCAGAAGATTTCCAAAGCGCCTTCGGTCGCTGGCACGGTAAAGGAACTGAAGCCCGTCATGAACGTCCAAGGGCTGCGGCTGGAAAGCTCGTCGCCACGGCCATCGTTGTAAATGGGCGTGATGCGCTGGTACATGCCATCAATGATGAGGGCGTTGTAAATGGCATCAACGGCGGCAATGGCCTGTGCTTCATTTTCATAAAAACCTTCCGACGACAGCCGGTTCGGGTCGCTGATTTGAAGGTCATCCTTGCAAGCGTTCAAGCCTACAAAAAGGAAGAGCGCACTGAGGCTTATTTTGAAGAAATTATTTTTCATGTTGCAATTAGAATTTGATTTGAACACCCACCATCGTCGTCCTTGGCCTTGGGTACGTGCCGAAGTCGAAGCCGGGATTCAGGATGCCAGCTTGGAAGTCGGGGTTATAGCCCTTGTAGGATGAGAAGGTATGCACGTTCTGCATGGTGAAATAAATACGGGCGCTCTGCATTTTGAACTTGCCGAGCACGTCGTTGCCGATGGTGTAGCCCAATGAAATGGTGTTGATGCGGAAATAATCGCCCTTCTGCAACCAGCCCGGACGGTTGGAGTCACGCTGGTTGTTGTTCGGGTCATTCCAGACCACCCGTGGGATGTCGGTATTGGTATTGGTTGGTGTCCACCTGTTGAGGATGTCCTCGTGCCAGTTGGTGTACCCAGAAGTCGGCATCAAGCCCTTGTAAAGGTTGCTGTTGATAAGGTTGCCGCCGCTGCCCTGACCGAAAATGGTGAAGTCGAAGCCTTTGTACTCGGCTACCACATTCAAGCCGAAGTAATAGGTTGGCATACCTTGGCCGAGGAACTTACGGTCATCTTCGTTGATGACATTGTCGCCGTTGAGGTCCTTGAAGCGGATATCTCCGGGGGCGGTGTTGTCATTTTGGAAGGCCGCTGCATCAATTTCACCCTGGTTCTGAAACAGGCCATCGTACACCCATCCAAATTGTTCGCCGACAGAGCGGCCTACTTCCGTCCGGGCACCTGTGCCGGATATGAAACTCAAATTGCCAATCTCCTTCACCTCGTTCTTCACGGTGTAGAAATTGGGGGAGATATTGAACTTCAGGTCGCCGAGCGTTGGCCGCCAGTTGGCAGACAACTCGATACCGGAGTTTTCGATGGAACCCGCATTGGTCGTCAGACCAGCCAAAGAACCGTTTGACAACGGGATAGGAAGGTCAATCAACACGTCCTTGGAGGTGTTGGAGTAATATTCAGCGGTGAAATCGAGCTTGCCGTCATACAGCTCCACGTCGAGGCCGATGTTGCGGGTAATCCTAGTCTCCCAAGTGATGGCCGGGTCAACGAGGATGGTCGTGGCTGCGCCCAAAACCCTGCCCGTACTGTACTCATAAGGGATGGAGCGGTTGATGCGGCTTTGGTAGCGGAAGTTGCCGATTTCTTGGTTGCCCAATTGGCCGTAGCCACCACGGATTTTCAAGCCAGAAACAGCGTCCGGCAAGTTGAGGGTCTTGTGCAGTTTCCAAGCCAAACCAATGGATGGGAAAATGGCGAAACGGTCTTCCTTCCTGAACTTGGAGGAACCGTCTTGGCGAATGTTGAAGGTCAACAAGTAGGTGTCATCAAAAGCATAGTTGACCCTACCGAGGAAGGAGGCCAGTGCCGCAGGCTGCTGGTTGTCTATCACGCTGAACGTGGAAGCACTGCCCAAGCTGAGCACGTAAGGCTTCTCCAGGCCCGAACCCACAGCAGCGAACTGCCTAAAATTGAACTCCTGAAAGCTCTGGCCCGCCAAAACCGTGAGGTTGTGCTTGCCAAAAGTGTTGGTGTAGGTCAAGGTGTTTTCCACCAAATAAGAATCAGAAGACCTGTTGCCCAATTGAAGTTCCGCCACTGGCCTTGGGAAGAAATAACCGAGGTCGTATGCTGGCGCAAACAACTGGTCGGCGATGTCCGTGTTGTCGTACTGGAAGTTGAGTTTGTAGGTCAGTCCCTTAATAAACTCATAAGAACCATAGGCATTCGCCAAAAGCCTGTTCACCTTGGATTTGTTCTGCACCAAGTGGTTGAAGCCCGGCACATTCAACGTGATGGACTGGTGGATGACCGCATCAGCACCACCGTAGCCGCCTTCCCGGTTCGGGTCGAGCAGCGGGATGGTTGGTGCAGCTTGTAGCAAGTCGTTCACAAGCGTTGGCCTACCGCCGGGCAGGAAGAGCGAGAACGGGCCGGTGTAAAAAAGCGGGTTCTCGTCGGAACGCATGACGTAAACATTTTCCCCAAACTTGAATTTGCCCAAATCTGTTTCGGAATTTACTCGAAGGGAATAGCGCTTGTAGTCTGGGCCATCGCCCACCAGCGTACCTTTATTATTAAGGTAGTCCATGGAAGCGAAGTAGCTCGTTTTGGCACCGCCACCGCTGATGGCCACGTTATAGTTTTGGATGGAACCGTCTTTGTAGCCTTCGTCCTGCCAGTCGGTGTCAATGTCGTCAATGTAGAAGTCATTTGTTGGCGAAGGGTCGTTGCCCGGTACGGGCGCTTGTCCCGCATTGGCCAGCAGCTCGGTGTTCACGGTTTGGTAGCCGACCCGGTCAAGTAAAGGGATACGCTGCGGTACGGTCTGAACACCCGAGTAAGCTGAAAGGCTGACACTGAATTTCTCGTTTTTCTTGCCACCCTTTGTGGTGATAATGACCACGCCGTTTGCGGCCCGGTTGCCGTAGATGGCCCCGGAGGTTGCATCCTTCAACACTTGGATGGTCTCGATATCGTTCGGGTTGATGTCCCGAATGCCGCCCGCGAGCGGGAAGCCGTCCACCACGTAAAGTGGCTCGGCACTTGCTCCCAAGCCGAAAGTACTGACGCCTCGCACCCGCACATTGGGCGCTGCGCCCGGCTGGCCATCCGAGGTGATGGAAACCCCGGCCACCCGGCCCTGCATCATCTGGGTGACGTCGTTGGAGGCTTGTTTTTTCATCTCGTCGGTGTTCACGATGCTCACGGCGCCCGTAAGGTCTTCCTTGCGTTGGGTGCCGTAGCCTACGACCACGACCTCGTTCAGCAGTTCCGAATTTTCTTCCAAGGTCACATTAATCGTGCTCTGGTTGCCTACGGCAACTTCAGCGGACTTGTGCCCGGTGTAAGAAAAGACGAGTACATCGGAAGGAGCTGCCTTGATGGCATAAGAGCCGTCAACATCTGTTGCGGTTCCTTCTGTTGTGTTCTTGATGAGTACGTTCACACCTATCAGGGCTTCACCCCCCGACGATGTGACTTTTCCTGTAACGGTCCTGCTATTCTGGGCCATGACGGCTCCAACGAACAACAAGAGTAGGCTGGTGGTAGCGCACCACTTCTTCAAGTAGCTGCAAGACGACCTAGCCGTGATGGCGAGTTGGCATTTTTTCATAATTTCATTAATTGATGAGAATAAATGTATTTTTCACACTTGAATGCAAATGTAAAATTCACACTTCTTATAACCAAAATAATTTTTGATTTTTTATTGATTGAC
The DNA here is from genome assembly GCA_020848965.1 of Saprospiraceae bacterium. Lineage (GTDB taxonomy): Bacteria > Bacteroidota > Bacteroidia > Chitinophagales > Saprospiraceae > UBA6168. Next base: position 14,896 of record JADLHE010000140.1, on the reverse strand, counting down.
AACTATTTTACCCATAGTGTCAAGTTTACACAAAAAATAATTTTTTGTGTACTTGATACACTTATTTTTTAAATTTGGAAATATCTGCTTAACTTTGCGCCAACAACCATAAAATGTTAGAATTGCGTTATGGAGTCAGGAAATGAGCATGCAACAACTTATCAATACCATGCAGAGGATAAAGTATTGCTGGCAGTTGATTGCATTATATTTGGTTTTGACCAAGAGGACTTGAAGATACTCTTAATAAAGCGAGGCTTTGAGCCAGAGAAAGGCAAATGGTCACTGGTAGGCGGCTTCTTGAAAAAAGAGGAGACGCTAGAAGATGCTGCCACTAGAATATTAAAAAGCTACACCGGCCTGGATGATATTTACATGGAGCAGGTGGACACCTTCAGCGAGGTGAACCGTGACCCTGTGGAAAGGACCGTTTCCACCGCCTATTACGCCCTTATCAACATCAAGGAGCACAGTATTTCAAACAAGCAATTCTCCGCCAACTGGTTCAGCGTCTCCAAAGCGCCACACCTTATTTTCGACCACGATAAAATGGTGCAACATGCACTGAGGCGGCTTAGGAACCGTGCCGCCACCGAGCCAATTGGCTTCGACCTATTGCCCGAAAAATTTACCATGCGGCAACTGCAAAAGCTCTATGAAGCGATTTGGGACACGCAGTTTGACAAGCGCAATTTCATCAACAAGATTCACGCAATGAACATCCTGGACAAACTGGCCGAAAAGGATATGACCACTTCCCGCAAAGGTTCCTTCCTGTACAAATTCGATGCTGAGAAATCAAAAGCACAGAACGATAAATCCTTCGATTTTAAAGGTTGAGCAGTTGTAAAATACTGAAAGGTTTGACCGAATTCCCTGCTTTTGGCGATTCAGGCAGATTAAATTCATACATAATTAATGTCTTAATTTCAGCTTGGCCTTTTGGTTCTGCCTTGCTTTGCCAATTCAAAATCAACCGTGTTCTATGAAACAAGCACTTATTGCCCTGCTGTTATTTGGTGTTTTCCACCCCATTTTCTCCCAAAAGACTATCACCACCTACCAAGTCCCCGGCGCTGCCGAGTTCTGCAAAATTGACCCAACTAGCCACTCCGTGCTGCCCAGTGGCCGCTACGTGACCCCGGCAGGCAAGGCCGTGCCCATCACCCGTGCGCCTTACGGTCTGGCCATCAGTCCCGACGGGCAAACGGCACTCGTGCTGCACAACGATGTGGTCACGAAAATTGACCTGCGCTACCCCGACCGCCCTGTGCGGATGCCGAGCTACGACAAGTCCATTCCATCCGTATTGGAAGGCTCCTCCTGCATGGGCATCGCCTTTATGTCGGATGGAAAAACCGCCTGGCTCTCTGGCGGCGACAAGGGCACGGTCGTGCTGCTCGACGTGGAGAACAACCGCAACTTGTTGACTATCAATTTGGACGGTGAGTTTCAGGGAAGGGATTTTGAAGACAGTTATATCACGGATATTAGCTTCGATAAAAAACGTAACCACCTGCTCGCCCTCGACCGGGCGAACAATCGTCTCGTAAAGATTGATTTGGCTTCGCAAAAAGTCGCCGCCAGCATCCCCGTCGGGCGCATCCCGTTTGGCATCGCCATTTCGCCTGATGGAAAGACTGCTTTTGTAGCAAACGTCGGCCTGTTCGACTACCCGCTCGTGCCGGGCGTGACCCCTGAAAACATTGGCAAAATGGGCCTTGAAGTGCCTGCCTACGGCTACCCATCGAAGGAGGCGGAGGATGGGGTCGTTTACTCCGATGGCCGAAAAATCCCCGGCCTCGGTAGCCCACTGGACGAGCGGGCCATGAGCATCTGGACAGTGGATTTGGAGCAAAACACGGTGACGGGCAAGTTCAAGACCGGCCTGCAAATCGGCGATGAGTTCGAGAACGAGGAGGAAGAAGAAGAGGGCGAAATCGTGGGCGGGGCGCACCCAAACTCGGTGGCGGTCGGCAGCCGTTTTGCCTATATTTCCAATTCGCAGAACGATTTGATTTCCGTTTTTGACCTAAAAAAGCACAAGGTCGTGCGGGAAATCCCGCTCAAGTTTCACAAAAAACTAGACCATTACCGGGGCATCATGCCCTTCGGCGTGGCGCTGTCGCCCGATGAAAAAACGCTTTATGTGGCCTGCCTCAGCTTGAACGCCGTAGCCGTCATTGACCTAAAAAAGAAAAAAGTACGGGGCTATATCCCCACGGGTTGGATGCCTTCGAGGGTGAAACTTTCGCCCGACGGCAAACAAATTTACGTCACCTCGGCCCGTGGCTACGGCGCTGGCCCCAATGGTGGTGCGGGTTTTTCGGCTCCGCCGCAAGGCCATTATATCGGCGATATCCAATTGGGCATTTTCCAAATGATAGAGGTGCCGGACGCCGCCTCGCTAGCCGGCTATACGCAACAAGTTTTGAAAAACACCTTCCGGGAAGTGCCCGTCATGGACGACGGCAAGAACCCGCTCCCCGTGCTGCCCGGCCTACGGGAAAGCCCCATCAAGCATATCGTTTATGTGACGAAAGAAAACCGTACCTATGACGAGGTGTTTGGGCAATTGCCGCAAGGCAAAGGCGACGCCACCATCGCCCGCTTCGGAAATGACGTTGATGTGCCAGCAAATAAGGAAGGTTCGCCCGCTGTATTCGGTGCCAACGTGATGACCAACCATCTCAAAATTGCGCAGCAATGGGCGGTCAGTGACAATTTCTATTGCGACAGCGATGCCAGCATCCACGGCCATAAATGGATGGTCGGCACCATCCCGAACGAGTACGTGGAGGTGAACTCGGCCACCAGCGCCGAGCACAAGGCGTTCAGCAGCGCACCGGGCAGGCGCTTCCCACGCACCACGGGCGCCACCGACCCGGAGGACTACAACGAGCGGGGCGGCATCTGGGAAAACCTCGCACGGGACGGCGTGACCTACTACAATTTTGGCGAAGCCAACGAATACACCGAGCCGTCGGAGGAGAAGTTCGACACGCTGTTTGGGGCACGGCACTCTGTCGTTTACCCCATGCCGAAAGTGCTGTTCGACCGCACGAGCTTCACCTATCCCGGCTACAATACCAATGTGCCCGACCAGTTCCGCATGGACAAGTTCGAGGAGGAATTTATGGTAAAATGGGGCAGCGGCAAGGACAGTATGCCCGACGTTGTGACTATCATCCTGCCCAACGACCACGGCTCCGGCCCCCGCCCGACGGAGGGCTACCCCTACCTCGAAAGCTATATGTCCGACAACGACCTGGCGCTGGGCAGGCTGCTGCACTTCCTCAGCCGGACGCCGTACTGGCAGAACATGCTCGTGGTAGTGACCGAGGACGACCCGCAGGGTGGCATTGACCATGTGGACGCCCACCGCTCGGTGCTGCTGATGGCGGGACCTTATGTGAAAAGGGGCTACGTATCGCACACCCACGCCAATTTCGGGAGCCTGTTGCGGCTGATTTACACCCTGACCGATGCTGGCTTCGTCAACCACTACGACCTGACGGCCAGCCTGCTCACCGATTTTTTCACCGATAAACCAGATTACACGCCCTACACCCTAGAGCCTTCGGATACCCGCATTTTTGACCCACAAAAGGCGATGGATGTTTACCACAAGACCTTCAATTGGGAGAAAATCAAGCAGGGGCCGAAATTGGACGACGAGGGGGAGCAGCGGAAGTGGTTTTATGAGCAGCAGAGGGGGAATTAATCGTGGCGAATTCGCCATAATTTGGTGCTTTGAAAACCAGCATATTCCTTGCATTTAAACGCCTCGAATTTGATGCGTTTAAAGGTTGCTATTTCGTGACCTTTAATCGAAAGGCACTTGATTTTACTATGCAAAATTGTATTCCGGTTGTCAGTTTTTCATAGTAAAAATGCTTTCTTCAACAGAATAGACTATGTTTGAATCAACTGATATTCAACCAATTGCGAAGCATGGGAACTAAGCTAATTACACTAATTGCTTTTTTGTTTTTTGGGGTGAAGATGATGGCACAAGAGCGGGTGCCGGAGGCGTTGCCGATGTTATCTATACAGCCAATAGTCGCTTTGTATCCTCCTTTCGACGCAGCAATGGAAAGGTACAAATACGATTACCGCAGCTACTATTTTTCGATGTACCCGAAGCAACTCCCTCACGTAGTGGTCACGGCACAGCGCATGGATAGTGATTACAGTAAAACACCTGCCACAATTTCCAACGCCAACGCTTGGATTGATAGACGCACCACGCCAGAATTGCTCGTGACGACTCCAGGCGTTTTTGTACAAAAAACCAATCATGGCGGCGGCTCGCCCTTTATTCGAGGATTGACGGGCAATCAAACACTGTTGCTCATTGATGGCATACGCATGAGCAACGCTGCCTTTCGCTACGGCCCGAATCAATATTTAAATACCATTGACCCTTTCAGCTTTTCTGGTATTGAAGTGGTGAAAGGGGCTGGAAGCGTGGAATATGGTTCGGATGCAATGGGCGGCGTAGTGAACGTGATTTCTCCGACCCCTTATTTCAACCCCAATGGGCCTGGGCGCATCCGAAGCAAATTGACCAGCTTTTGGCGCAGCCAAGACATGGAAAAAACGCTCCATGGAGAGACTGACTTCAAAAGCAAAAATTTAGTGCTACGTGGGGGCTTGACACTTCGTCGCTTCGGCGACCTCGTAGGCGGCGATACAACCGGGGTGCAGCGCCCGACCGGGTATGAGGAATCGGCCTTTGACATAAAAGCCAATGTGAAACTGGACAGTAGTTCCTTCTTGACAGTAGCCCACCAGTTTTTTCGTCAAACCGATATACCTATTTACCACAAAATTCAATTGGAGGATTTCGCCCACAACCATATCGCATTGCAGCAAAGACAGTTGAGCTACATCAAATATGAATGGCTTGCTCCACATATCAGCAGTCAGGATTATTCCTCTCAGCAATTGTTGGCAAGGGGCTTGAAATTAGGCCTCCAAAAAATCACCGCCACCGCCTCCCTCCAAAGCACCGACGAGCACCGGGAGAGTCAAAAAAACGGCAGCGCCACGTTCCGAAAGGAGGCCGACGACGTGCGCAGCTTGGGCGCTTCGGTACTGGCGGAGTTCAAGCTAACCGACTGGTGGCGCTCGACCCTGGGCTTGGAAACCTACCACGACCTTGTCGGCAGCACCCGCTCGGACGTGGACACGGGAACAGGAAGCGCTACCGCAAAACGAGGGCTTTACCCAGATGGAGCGACGCACCTAAGCAATGCCGTTTTTTGCACAAACAGTTGGGAATCAGACGATTGGAACTTCACAGGCGGGCTGCGTTTCAACCATTTCTCCATCAAAGTGGAAGACGAAAACATCGGCGAGGCACACCTGACGCCCTCGGCCTTGGTCTGGAATGCCGGGGTGCTTCGCAAATTGGACCGTTTCAATACAGCCTTTACCAGCTTCAACACCGCTTTCAGGGCACCGAACGTGGACGACCTCGGCTCGCTCGGCATCGTGGACTTCCGTTACGAGGTGCCGACGGCAGACTTGAAGCCCGAAAAGTCCTACAATATGGAGCTGGGCTGGCGGCATCAGCGTGAGAATTGGACCGCCAACTTAGCGGTTTTCAGGAACGAGTTGCGTGACCTTATCACGAGGGTGCGGGTGGGTACAGACAGCATCGCTGGGTATCCGGTATATCAGAAGGAGAACGTGCAGGAGGGTTATATTCACGGCGTGGAAGTAAGTAGTTGGCTCAATTTGTCGCAAGGCTTTTGGCTGAACGGCAACCTAGCTTGGCAGTACGGCCAGAATGTAACGGACGATGAGCCGCTAAGGCGCATACCGCCGTTGTTTGGAAACTTGTCTTTGCAATATTGGGGCGAGCCTACTAAAGTCAGAAAGTTCAGACAAAATTGGTGGGGCACGCTCGAATGGCTCTTCGCCGCCAAGCAAGACCGCCTCGCCGCAGGCGATAGGGCCGACAACCGCATCCCAGCAGGTGGAACGCCCGGCTGGAACGTGCTGAACCTCAATGGTTATTGGAAATTTTCAAAATCGAAGTATGCGCTGACGCTTCGTGCGGGCCTCTGGAACATCCTCAACGCCGACTACCGCTACCACGGCTCTGGCGTGAACGGGGTGGGCAGGAGCGTGACGGCGGGGGTGACGGTGGGGTTTTAGGACTGCCTCCTGAAAAGGCTAATGATTAAATTGGTCGGAAACAATATTTGAACTGCTAAGAACAGTAGCATTAACCAGCCCATCCAAGTGTTCATTTTACTAAAGGCATCCATGTTGTCTAAAGTATGTGAATGATTCATCGCATTGCTCCCAATTAATATAGCGATAAGTAGCAATGCTGACCCCACTAAATGGAACATACTGATTGTTTTACTAAGCTGTACGCCAAATTTGCCAATCAGCCAATAAAAAAGCCCGAAACAAGCAAATAGCAGTGCAGCAAAAAGGCTTATATGTTGGTGGGAAATGACGTAGTAGGTGTCGTGTAACTGAAGGTCGAGCGCAGAGTTGCTTCGAAACAAAAATGAGCCTATAAAAGACAATAGAGCTATGAAAAAAGCAATTGAGAAAGTATGCTTGACCATATTGTTTAAAGATTAAATTGACTAAATTTCAGCCTAAATATCGGAAAACATCAACAAATCATGAAAATCCATTGTGTTCTGCTCTTTGTGGGGGCATTTCTCCTCACCCAATGCACCCCCGCCCGCCGCACCACCACGGACGACGGACTCTACAAATCCCTCGCCGCCAAGCGGGTGCTGCTACCGAACCAGTGGAGCCTCACGCCCGCCGGGCAGGTTCATCGGCAACTCGGCGACCTGCCGCTGCAAATCGCCCTATCGCCGGACGGCAAGCTGATGGCCGTTACCTGCAACGGGGTCGGTACCCAGAAGCTGCAACTCTTCCGAACCAGCGACGCCATGCAACTCTCCGAGGTGGAAATCCCGAAGGCGTGGTATGGACTGGCTTTTTCAAAAGATGCCAAAAAGCTCTTCGCCTCCGGCGGCAACGATAACCTGATAGCGATTTACCGCATTGACAATCAGCTACTTGTGCGGGATGGGGAAATCGTTTTGGGAAAAACTTGGGACGAAGGAGAGAAAATCTGCCCGACCGGACTGGCCTTGGATGAGGCGAACCACCGCCTATTTGCCGCCACGAAGGAGGACAATTCGCTCTACGTCTGCGATTTGCGGAGCAGGAAAGTGGAGAAGAAAATACCGCTCGGCGGGGAGGCATATTCCGTGCTGGTTTCATCGAAACAAAATGAGGTCTATGTCTCGCTCTGGGGAGCAAAGAAGGTGCTGGTTTTCGATAAAAACACGCTGGCGCAAAAGGGCGAAATTGCCGTAGGCGACCATCCGAACGAAATGATTTTGAACAAAAAGCAAGACCTGCTGCTGGTCGCAAATTCGCACGACAACGCGGTCTCGGTCATTGATTTGCCCTCCCGAAAAACGCTGGAAGTGCTCAACTGCGCCCTCTTCCCCGATGCGCCCAACGGCTCCACGACCAACAGCCTCGCTTTTTCGGAGGATGGCGAGCGCCTCTACGTGGCCAATGCCGACAACAACTGCCTCGCCGTTTTCGACACGGAGGAGCGGGGCGAGAGCCGCCCGCTGGGCTTCATCCCCACGGGCTGGTACCCGACGAGCGTGCGTTGCGCAGCAGGCAAAATCGTGGTGGCCAACGGCAAGGGCATGTCCTCACTGGCCAATCCTGACGGCCCAAGCCCCCTGCGCAAGGCATCGGACGAGAAGGCGGGGCAGTATATCGGTGAACTTTACCTCGGCACCTTGAGCGTCATCGAAGCCCCCGCCTCTGGCGGGGAATGGGCTGCGTATTCCAAACTGGTTTATGAAAATTGCCCATACAATAAAGAAAAAGAAAAACTGGCAGAAGGCGAGGCCGGAAACCCAGTGCCCATGCGGCTCGGCGATGTTTCACCGATTAAATACGTGTTTTATATCATCAAAGAAAACAGGACGTATGACCAAGTTTTGGGCGATGTAAAAGAAGGCAATGGCGACCCTGCGCTCTGCATTTTCCCTGAAAAAATCACCCCCAACCAGCACCACCTCGCACGGGAATTCGTGCTGCTCGACAATTTCTACGTGGACGCCGAGGTGAGCGCCGATGGCCACGACTGGAGCACGGCTGCCTATGCCAACGACTTCAACGAAAAGACCTGGCCCACGAGCTACGGCGGTCGGGGCGGCAACTACGACTACGAAGCGCACCGGGAAGTCGGGCGACCAAAAGGCGGCTATATCTGGGATGCCTGCAAAAAAGCGGGCGTGAGCTACCGCACCTACGGCGAGTTCGCCGACGACAGCAAGCCGAATTACCCGACGATCGAGGGCCATTTTTGTCCCGGCTACTCGGCCTGGGACATGAATTACAAGGACATCCAGCGGCAGGCAGATTGGCAGCGTGATTTTGATAGTTTGCTGAATATCAACCAAATACCACGCTTCAGCAGCATCCGTTTTGGCAACGACCATACCAGCGGCCTTTCCAAAGGAGCCTACTCGCCCTATGCCGCCGTGGCCGACAACGACCTCGCCGTGGGCCGCCTCGTGGAGCATATTTCGCACTCGAAAATCTGGAAGGAGAGCGCCATTTTCATCCTCGAAGACGATGCCCAGAACGGGGCCGACCATGTGGATGCGCACCGCAGCACGGCCTACGTCGTCAGTCCCTACACCAAGCGGAAGTTCGTGGACCATACGCTGTATTCCACGACCTCCATGCTGCGCACGATGGAGCTGATTTTGGGCCTATTGCCCATGAGCCAATACGATGCTGGCGCAAGGCCCATGTGGCGCTGTTTCACTTCAAAACCTGATTTTACCCCAATAAAGGCGCTGCCCGCCCAAGTGGACATCGAGGAGCGCAACCTGGCGGTGAACGAACTGAGCCGCATTAGCGAGACCTTCAGCCTGGCCAAGGTGGACGCCGTGCCCGACCGGCTCTTCAACGAGGTGCTGTGGAAGGCACTGAAGGGAACGGAAATGCCTGCACCAAGGCGGGCGGCTTGGGTGAGGGTGGGGGAGGAGGAAGAAGATTGAAATTCGTAAGAAAGCCCTCATTTCTGGATGATTGAACATCATACAGCCACAACGAACTGGTAACTGCGAGGACATAGCAGGTCTCCCGCCCCAAAAAAAGCTATCCTTTTGGGCAATTTTTCAAAAATGCCCCATTCAAGCAGACAGCACCAAACTAAAAATTCAATAAAATTAAACGGTCATTGAACATGGCTACCCTAGTGCCGTTTTAACAATAAATACCTCAATAAATTAACTTGTTTAAATCCAAAAATAAAAGTAATCACCCGATTTCATCCCTTTTTTTAAAACGTTTTTATTTGAGAGAGAAGACTTAAGCGCTCGTGCGTCATGGTGCATGCACGGGCATTTTTTGAAGTTGTCAAGGGTTTATTGCCCTTTATCAACCAGTTTAAAATAGCCATTTTATCTAAGAACCCGTTTTAATACCCAGGGCTTCCTTGAGAGGACGGGTTATCAAACCCGCCTGGTACAGATTTCATATTGAATTTCTTGCCAGCGGGTTTGATAACCCGCCCTCCCTTTTAGCCTTGAATAAGGTTTTAAAACAGTTTTTTAGGGACTTCATCATCAAATGGGACTCGCAAGGAGGTTTTGATGGATGGATTCCAAATAGGTGCAAAGCATTGAAAATCAGCGTTGTGTATTCATTGAACATAAAGCAAGCTCAAACTTTTTTTGATGTAAATGGGCACCCCATGATGAATTTGGAGTGCCTTTTTTAATTTGCACCTTAAAAAGACATGACGACTATGCGAATCGTTTTTTTGCTCGCTTTTTTAATGGCCAGTTGCAACCTCGCCGAACCACCAGCAGCGGCAGTGGAGGCATTTAAAGCCAAATACCCCCAAGCCGAAAAAATCAGTTGGAATATTGACCGGAACGGGCGACATGAGGCAGAATACACGCTTGGCGATACCCATTACCGCTCCGATTTTGAGGCCGACGGCACTTGGGTGGAGACCGAGCACAGCGTTAAATGGAAGGACCTGCCGCCTGCCGTACAACAAGCCTTTGAAGAGGAGGACAAAAAGAAAAACATCATCGAGTTGGAGGCTGTGGACAGCCAAAAGGAGGGGATATTTTACGACATCGAGTACAAAATCGGTGACGGCAAGCAAGACATCCGCATTGCCGCCGACGGGCGGGTATTGGGGACGGACACACATTAATCAATAGTCCAAGCAACTGGCCGATGATATCGAACACTTCGGCGATAAGACGGAAGCAGCGTGGGATCGGTTCAAGGCTAAGGTCAAGGAGACGATTAAGGACTTCGGCAAAGACAATCAGGTGTAACCAAGTCGCTACATAATTATCATATTTGCGGAAGGTGGGCGGTTTTAGTACCAGCCCACCTTCTTTCTTTGCTTCGCAATTTGTTTTTAAAATGCAACCCACAACATGAAGAAAACAAGCTTAACGCTGTGGCTTATGATAGCCTGTGTTTGGGCAATGACTGCCCAATCGCCCTACCAATTAAAAACGGGGCGTGAAATCGGCCTATACGGATTGGGCTTGAGCCTGTCAGGCACGGGCTTATTGTTGAACAAAACCGTGCAGCCGCTCACCGCTGCGCAAATAGGCAATCTGCGAGCCGAGCGTTTGTGCGACTTCGAGCGCTGGGTGACCACCAGGCACTCCGTCCGCTCACGCAAGGCCAGCGATGTATTGCTCTTCTCCAGCCAGCTTTTCCCGGTTGCGATGACCTTGGGCGACCCGGCCATGCGCAAGGATGCAGGCATTATCAGCAATATTTACTTTGAAGCGGGCTTGATAAACTTTGGCCTCACCACCGTTGTGAAATCCATCGTAAAACGCACCCGGCCCTATGTGTATCAATCTGGGTTTTCACTGGAGGAAAAAATGAAACCCGATGCGAGGCAATCCTTTTGGTCGGGGCATACATCCAGCACGGCCACCATGTGCTTCCTCACCGCCCAAATGTATTCCGACTACCATCCCGACAGCAAGTGGAAGCCAGCGGTATGGGGAGCCGCAGCTGCTGTCCCCCTCACGACAGGCATTTTACGCATGACGGCGGGCAAGCACTTCCCAACCGACGTGATTTCGGGTTACTTAACCGGGGCAGCCATCGGGTTGTTATTGCCGCGCATCCATCGTCGGCTGAACGGGTAGTAGGTTACTGTTCGGTGCAAATTTTAATTTCAATTCAACATAACGCCGATTATCAAAATTTTGGGATCGCCGTAAAATAAGTTGAACATCGCAATCATTTGCCTTACAGGCGTTTCGTTGCATGGCGCACGGCGAAGAGCATTTCCCGCCCTATCTGCTTACAACGCTCGTCGTAGGTGGCAGCCTCGTCGGGCGTCCCGTCCGCTGCTTTCGGGTCGTCGTAGCGGATGGCGAAACGCTTTTCGGCCCCCGGAATAAATGGGCAAGCCTCGTCGGCATCTGAGCAGACCATGATAGCGGCAAAGCCCCGTTGTGGGTTGGCCGGGTCGTCGTATTTTTTTGAAAATAAGGTGATTTCATCTGTGCCCTCGCCTAGTTTGGCCGTGTAGCGAGGGTTCGATTCGGTTTCATCCCCTGAAATAGAAAATCCCGCCCTTCGCATGGCAGCCACGGCTCGTGGGTTGAATGCAGTGGCCTCCGTGCCGCCGGAGTAGGTGGCCACGCCCTCCACGCCATAAAAAGTTGCGGCAGCAGCCAACCAAAGCTGCCCGATGTGGCTGCGTCGGGAGTTGTGGGTGCAGATGACCGTTAGCTTTGCCGCTTCGCCCGATTTTAGTTTTTTTGAAATATAGTCGGCCAGTTCGGCGAGTTCCTGCTGCCGGGGTTCGGGTATGAGGGCAAATTCGCCTTCGAGGTTCGTGCAGTAGGTTTGGAGTTGTTCGTTGAGTGTTGGACTTTGCATTTTAAAACAAAAGGTCATTGGTCATTTGAACTATTAATGCCCAAAACAACCAATGACCAATTTGACAAGTTAACAACAGTTACTACCAGGGCCGCAGCAGGCCTCTTTTTTCAGTTGCGCAAGTTCTATCAAAGGCTTTTTCACCTTTTTCTCGCCCGGTTTTTCAGCATAGACGGTGATGCTGAAAATGCCCGTTTTCGAAGCTGAAAACGCTTTCAACTCATCTGGCGTAAGGTAATCGAGCAAAATATCGTCGGGAATGAGGATGGGCTTTTGCTTTTGCACCAGCTTGCCCTCAAAACCTGCCTCGTCGATAAGTGCCAGATAATCATCCATTTGCATCGCACCGGAGACGCAGCCTGCGTACATCTCGGCAGCGGAATCGAGCTTGTCCGGCAAATCGCCACGCAGCACCACGTCGCTGATGCTGAAATGGCCGCCGGGCCGCAGCACCCGCTTTATTTCACTGAAAACCTTGGCCTTGTCCGGTACGAGGTTCAGCACACAATTGCTCACCACCACGTCCACGCTGTCAGCAGTCACGGGCAGGTCCTCGATGTCGCCTTGGCGGAACTCCACGTTGTTGAAGCCCCGTTTTTCGGCGTTTTGGCGGGCCAAGTCGAGCATCTTGGGCGTGAAGTCCACGCCGATGACCTTGCCTGTTTCGCCCGTTTCGGCACGGGCCACGAAGCAGTCGTTGCCAGCACCAGAGCCAAGGTCGAGCACGGTGTCGCCGGGAGCTATCTTCGCAAATTGGGTTGGCAGGCCGCAACCAAGGCCGAGATCGGCGTCGGGGTTGTAGCCTTCGAGGTCGGCGTAGCTATCGGCCATGATGGTATAAGTGCCACACGAGGAGGTTGCTCCGCAACAAGAGGAGGCGTTTGCGTCCTTGTCCTGCATGGCGATTTCCGAGTATTTCTCCCGGACGATTTGCTTCATTTCATCTGATGATTTCATGTCGTAAAGGTGATTTATTTATCGAAAAAATACGATGAATTATGCCAAAAAAAAGCCTTGGCCACGACTTTTTCAACAGCATTTGTCCTTCATCGTGTGAATGAAAAATTGTTTGAAGATTTGCTCAAAGCGCATGAAAGTGTCCGTGTTGATGCACTAGCAGGACTTAACGCCTTCTACTGTGCCTTGTATCAGCCCGGCGTTCAGCAATTCTTTCAGGTGCTGCGACACCGTGCTTTGCGCCAAGGGCAACACCTCCACGATTTCGCCGCAGACGCAGCTTTGCCGACTGGCCAATTCCTTCAGGATGGCGATGCGGGCCGGGTGGGCAAGTGCCTTTGCCAAGGCAGCCAACTCCTGCTCTTCAATGCTGAATTCTTCTTTTTTATGAACGGCCATTTTCGTGGTTTGTAAATTTAATCGCAAAAATACGATGAAATTTTGCATTGTCAAGTCATGAGCGAAAATTTATCGTAAAAAAACGATGAAATAAGTGGCGACTTAAATTGCACGGCATTGTTTTTTCTGCTTCGCAACCTAAAATTCAAGCATACTACTACATTAGCGATTCAAAAAAGTGAACAACCACGGCCATGAAAAAATATTTCGCCCTGCTTTTGCTGATTCCCCTACTCTACTTGCCCGGTTTCGGGCAAAAACAGGGCTGGACTCCCCTTTTCGATGGAAAAACCCTTAAAGGCTGGAACCAGAAAGGCGGCAAGGCCAAGTACCGGGTCGAAAATGGCGAAATCATTGGCTCGACCGTGGCCAATACGCCCAATTCGTTCCTTTGCACCAACGAAGAATACGGCGATTTCATCCTCGAACTGGAGCTGCTCGTGGACGATAAAATGAACTCCGGCATTCAGTTCCGCAGCCTTTCCAAAACCGACTACCAAGAAGGCCGGGTGCATGGCTATCAAATGGAAATTGACCCTTCGCCACGGGCTTGGTCGGGCGGAATTTACGATGAGGGGCGGCGAGATTGGCTTTATATCCCGAACCTCAACCCCGCTGGAAAACGGGCCTTCCGCCACAACGATTGGAACACCTACCGCATTGAGGCTATCGGCAGCACCCTGCGCACCTGGGTGAACGGCGTACCCGTCGCACACCTGATTGACGACCTGACTCCCAAGGGTTTCATTGCGCTGCAAGTGCATTCCATCTACGGCGAAATGACGGAGGGAATGGAGGTTCGCTGGCGCAATATCCGCATCCAAACCAAAGCCCTAAAGCCCAGCCCAGCCGACCAAATTGCCGTGGTGAACCTGCTGCCCAACCTTCTTTCCGAACAAGAAAAAGCTCAGGGCTTCAAGCTTTTGTTCAATGGGAAGGATATGGAAGGCTGGCGGGCCGTGCATTCCACCGAGCAGCCCGGCAAGCGATGGGCGGTGGCGGATGGCGTGATGACTGTCAGCCCGTCCGATGGCTCGGAGACCGGCAACGACATCGTCACCACCGATAAATACAGTGCTTTTGAACTGGTTTTTGAGTTCAAGCTCAGCGAGGGCGCCAACTCTGGCGTGAAGTATTTCGTGAACGAAGATTATGATTCTGGTGGAAAATCTGGCATCGGACTAGAGTTCCAAGTGCTTGACGACGAGCGCCACCCGGACGCCAAGCAGGGCGTGGTCGGCAACCGCACCTTGGCCAGTTTGTACGATTTAATTCCTTCGGAAAAACTGGAGCCACGCTTTCAGCGCAAAATCGGGGAATGGAACCAAGGCCGGGTCGTCGTTTACCCGAACAACCTCGTGCAGCATTGGCTGAACGGCTTCAAGGTGGTGGAATACGAGCGCAAGTCGAATATCTTCAAGGCACTCGTTGCCCGCAGCAAATACCAAACTTGGGAAGGCTTCGGCATGAACGACGCTGGCCCGATTCTGCTGCAAGACCACGGCGACAAGGTCAGCTACCGCAGCGTGAAAATTCGGCCTTTGACGACAAGCCCATCGCCTTGCGAATAAATTTT
>JADLHE010000139.1 GCA_020848965.1 Saprospiraceae bacterium | reverse complement strand
CGATTCTAAAATACTTCATCAAGCTATTCAAATTTATCATAAAATGTAAATTAATTTAACTGTTTTTTTCAAGATATGCAAAACTCAAGTTTGATTATTTTGGTGAAGACTTAAAACCATCTAACTTTGGAAAAAAATATTCAATGACCGCCGACCACCTTTTTTATCAACAATTCTCCTTGCTCACCGATGAGCAAAAGGCTGCCGTTTTGTTGGTGATTCAAACGTTTTTGGGTAAAAAGCAGTCAAATAAACCAACTGCTCCAATTCCAAAAAAACGAAGTGGCTATGGCAGCCTCAAGGGTAAAGTTTGGATGTCGACTGATTTCGATGCGCCGTTGGAGGAAATGAAAGATTACATGGAGTAACCATGCGCTACCTACTCGACACCCATACCCTGCTTTGGTATTTGGATGCCAACCCGCTTTTGAGCAAAAAAGCACTTGAAAGCATTGAAAATCTGGAGATTACGTCTATAATTAGCCATGTCACCCTTTGGGAAATTGCTATCAAAATGACCATTGGGAAGCTGAAAATACCTCTGGCTTTTCATGATTTGGAACAAAAACTTGAAAAAGATGGCTTTCTATTTCTTCCTATCGCCTCATCCCATATCATAAAATACACCGAGCTTCCGCTTCATCATCGTGACCCATTTGATAGACTTTTGATTGCTCAATCATTAGTTGAAAATCTTCCTATTTTGGGCGATGATTTAGCCTTTGACGCTTACCCTGTTCAAAGAGTTTGGTGAACAATCAATTCATTATCAGTGAATTATATGAAAAAAATAATCGTACTCGGCGCCGGACTTGTAGGCAGCGCCATCGCCATTGACCTCAAAAAACAGCACGACGTCACCAGCGCCGATGCCAGTGCAGAGTCGCTGAAAAAGCCCGCAGCTGCTGGTATCCCCACCGTGCAGGCCGACCTTTCCAATGCGGAAAAACTAAAGGAACTAGTCAAGGATTTCGACCTCGTCATCGGCGCATTGCCCGGCTTTTTGGGCTACAATGCACTGAAAACCTGCATCGAGGCGGGCAAGAACGTGGTGGACATTAGCTTCTTCCCCGAAGACGCTTTCAGCCTCGATGAACTTGCCAAGCAGCACAATGTAACCGCCGTGGTGGACTGCGGCGTGGCGCCCGGCATGGGCAAAATCATCTTCGGACATCATCATAAACACCTGAAAATCAACAGCTTCCGCTGCCTCGTGGGCGGCCTGCCGCAGGTGCGGCAATGGCCATGGGAGTACCGGGCGGTCTTCTCCCCGATTGACGTGATTGAGGAGTACATCCGTCCGGCGAGGTACGTGGAGGGCGGCAGGCTCGTGACCCGTGAGGCGCTCTCCGACCCCGAACTAATTGATTTTCAAGGCGTTGGCACACTGGAAGCTTTCAATACCGACGGCCTTCGCTCCCTCATCCACACCATGCCCGAAGTGCCGGACATGATTGAAAAAACCCTGCGCTATCCCGGCTGTATTGAGTACCTGCGGGTGCTGCGGGCGGGCGGCTTTTTCAGCTACGACGAAGTGGAGGTGAAGGGGCAAAAAATTCGCCCCGTTGACTTGACTGCCCGGCTGCTCTTCCCGCAATGGAAACTGGCACCCGGCGAGGGCGATTTCACCATCATGCGCATCAGCCTTGGCACCGACGAGGGCACTATCAACTACGACCTCCTCGACCGCTACGACCCTGCCACGGACACTATCAGCATGGCCCGCACCACGGGCTACACTTGCGCGGCGGTGGCAAATCTGGTGCTCGATGGGAAATATGACAGGAAGGGGATTAGCCCGCCGGAGTATGTGGGCGAGGTGGAGGGGGTGTTGGAGTTTGTGCTTGGTTATTTAGCGGAGAGGGGGGTGGTGTATTCAAAGAACATTCGTTAACATTGTACTTTTAACACACAAAACATACTATGAATGGAACTCAAAATCATTCATCAAAAAATCTTGATTCTTCGTGGGCAAAAGGTTTTGCTCGATTTTGATTTAGCTTCACTTTATGAAGTGGAGACCAGAGCATTGAAACAAGCGGTCAAGCGTAACCTCATCCGATTTCCAAAAGATTTCATGTTTGAACTCAGCGAGAATGAGATAGAAGAAGTGGTATCACAAAATGTGATACCATCTAAAAGCTATTTGGGTGGAGCTGTTCCAATGGCATTTACAGAGCAAGGAATAGCCATGCTTTCCAGCATCTTGCGGAGCGAAAAAGCCGCTTTGGTCAATATCGCAATCATGCGTACCTTCGTAATGATGAGAAGATATGCGCTAACCTATGAGGAACTTGCTCAAAAAATTTCGGAACTTGAATCCAAATACGAAGATGTTAAAGAAGTCTTGAACCAATTATTGATGACAAAGGAACAGCAACAGGAATGGGAAAATCGAAAGCGGATTGGATTCAAGGAATGAGATAAACAAACGTTGCAAAGGCCAACTGCACATCGAAGTAAATTTGCGAGGTGGAGGGCGTGTTGGGGTATTTAGGGGAGCGAGGGGTGGTGTAACAGAAACTATTAGTTAAATCATAATCATTGCACATGAAAAACCTCACTTATTGGACATATATTGAGAAAGAAATTTTGGATTTGGTTAATGTGTTTTCAAAGGCTCTGGAAGTAAATGACTTTGACAGAGATTATGAAGATACATGGGAATGGATTACGGGTAGTAGCCATTGGCTAAATGCTAAAATAAACATCAGAAGAAAACATAACTGGAAAACAGGCGAATACCATGAACCATTAAGCATATGGATTGATTTTGAAAATGAATCAGAGGATGCTATTATTGATTTACTTGGAATTTTGCTTTCTACAGAATTAAAAGCCAAAGTGTTTTTTGGTGACATCAAACCATTGATTGGAACAAATCATGACTATCTTGAAAAAAAGGTATTTGAGTAAAGTTTGGATTACTGTTTTCTGCACCCTCCTCCTCGGCCTCCTCCTCCCCCAGCCCCTCACCATCCCCGTCTCCGGTGCCACCGAAAAGGACTACAACCCCGACTCCTTCTGGTACTACCCCTGGGGCAAATCCGTCACCCACAAGGGCGTGGACATTTTTGCGAAGAAAGGCACCCCGGTTGTGGCGGCCACCAGCGGGCTTGTCGTGCGCAGCGGGAACATTGCGATGGGCGGTAACATCGTACTCGTGCTTGGCCCTAAATGGCGGCTGCACTATTATGCTCATTTACAGGACATTACAACGAGCAGCTTCTCGTGGGTGAGCCGTGGCGAGGCCCTCGGAACAGTGGGCGATACGGGAAATGCAGCAGGAAAACCACCGCATTTGCACTATGCCATCGTGACGGCCCTACCCTACCCTTGGCGCTGGGACGGGGACAGGCAGGGGTGGAAGAAGATGTTTTATTTGAACCCGATTGATTACCTAAAAAAATAAATTTTGCCCATCCCCACCTTTTCCCTTTCTTTCGGGCAAAATTGTAATACATGCAAAACGAACTACAAACGTTAGACTACCTCGTTTTTCTCGTCTATTTCCTCGTCGTGGCTGGCTACGGCTACTGGATTTACTCGAAAAAGAAGGCAAAAGAGACCTCCTCTGCCGACTATTTCCTCGCAGAAGGAGCGCTCACTTGGTGGGCCATCGGTGCCTCCCTCATCGCTTCCAACATCTCCGCCGAGCAGTTCATCGGCATGTCCGGTTCTGGCTTCGCAATGGGCCTCGCCATCTCCACCTACGAGTGGATGGCAGCATTGACGCTGCTTTTCGTGGCCATTTTCCTCATGCCCGGCTACCTGAAGAACAAAATCTTCACCATGCCGCAGTTCCTCCAACAGCGTTACAGCGGCACGGTGGCCACGCTCATGGCGGTCTTTTGGCTCTTTGTTTACGTCTTCGTGAACCTGTCGGCCATCCTGTATTTGGGGGCCTTGGCCATCAGCACCATATCGGGCTTTAGCTTCATGGCTTGTGCGTTGTTCTGCGCCATTTTTGCCGTCATCATCACCCTCGGCGGTATGAAGGTGATTGGCTACACCGACGTGATTCAGGTCTTCGTGCTGGTACTGGGCGGCTTGGCCACCACCTACTTAGCTTTGGATTTGGTTGCTTCGCAATTCGGTGGTGAAGGCGCACTGGCTGGCCTTGGCTTGTTGAAGGAAAAAGCGCCGGAGCATTTCCACATGATATTCTCCAAGGGCCAAATGGCAATGCCGGACGGACAAGGCGGCACCCGTGACGCCTATATGGACCTCCCCGGCCTCACGGTGCTTATTGGCGGTATGTGGATTGCCAACCTCAACTATTGGGGCTGCAACCAGTACATCACCCAACGGGCGCTTGGTGCTTCATTGCCTACGGCACGGAAGGGTATCCTTTTCGCTGCGTTCCTGAAACTTTTGATGCCCGTCATCGTGGTATTGCCCGGCATCGCCGCTTATGTATTGCACAAAAACGGCCAGTTCCAAACCGAAATGCTGGGCGAAGCGGTTGTAAACGGCGTGTCGAGCATGGTCGTCAAACCGGACAAAAGCTACGGTGTGCTCATTAACCTGCTGCCGCACGGCCTCATGGGCTTGTCCTTTGCAGCGTTGACGGCGGCCATCGTGGCTTCTTTGGCTGGCAAGGCCAACTCGATTTCCACCATTTTCACCCTTGATATCTACAAAAAATTCTGGGGACAAAATGCCAGTGAAAAGCAATTGGTGCGCATTGGCCGCATTACCATCGTGGTAGCCATGATTGTCGCCATCATCGTAGCGCCTGCACTGCGCAACCTCGACCAAGCCTTCCAGTACATACAAGAGTACACGGGCTTCATCTCACCGGGCGTGGTGGCCATCTTCCTTTTGGGCTTCTTCTGGAAACGCACCAATTCAATGGCTGCCCTCGTTGCGGCGCTGCTGACCATTCCGCTTTCCACGGCTTTCAAGTTCATGGCACCGGGCCTACCTTTCTTGGATAGGATGGGTTGGGTCTTCGCCATCCTAGTAGCGCTGATGGTCATCATCAGCCTCGCCGATTCGAAGAGCAAGGACAACCCGAAAGCAATGAAAGTGGACTTCGAGGACTTCAAAATTGGCGGCTCCTTTGCCGTAGGCACTTTGGTTATTATGTGCTTTTTGGCAGGTCTGTACATTGTGTTCTGGTAGTCTTTATTGCTGCGCAAATAATGAAAAACGCCTTTGCAACTCGCTTTGCAAAGGCGTTTTCATTTTACCAAATCAACTTGGAAGCGAAACCCTGAACAGAATTATTTAATCATTGCAAGGCAAGACACGAAACCCTTAATTTCGCAGTGAAGCGCAGCTAATTAGCGGCTATTGTTCGCTGTCGGCAATGACTGGTTTACTGAATTCTAAGCGACGGCAAAAAAGCTACCGTGAACCTAAACCACCAAATCATGAACCCGCCCATCAACTCTTTTTTCAAAAACCCATCCCTCGACCTTTGGGGCCTTCGGGTGGACGAACCTATCACCATGCTCACCGATGTGCTGGTGACGGTCATTTGCTGGTACGCCTTTTACAAATTGGGAAAACCAGAAAAGAAAGGCACCATCCACTGGCTGGTGAGGGGCTATTTCCTCACGATGGGCATGGCCACGCTGCTGGGCGGTCTCATTGGCCACAGCTTTAATTATGCCCTCAATATTTATTGGAAAATACCCGGCTGGTACGTGAGCATGTTCTCCGTGGCCTTCCTCGAACGGGCGGCCATTTTCCATGCCTTTCCGCTCATCAGGCCCCGGCTGGCCAAGTTCTTTGCCGTGCTGAACATGGTGGAATTAGCCTTCTTCCTAGTCGCTTCTGTCGCCACTATGAACTTTAACTTCGTTATGGGCCACGCCGCCTACGGCATCCTCATCGTCACGGGCGGCTTTCATGGTTATACTTATCTAAAAACAAAGCACGAAGGCAGTCGGCTCTTCCTGATTGGCGTGCTTTGGGCCACCATTGGTGCGGCTTTCTTCGTCAATATCTGGGCCATCAGCATCTGGTTCAACCACATGGACATGGCGCATGTGCTAATGGGCGTGGCGTGCTGGTATTTTTATCTCGGTAGTCAGCGGTTGGTGGACGGTAGTCGGTAGTCGGTAGTCGGTGGTCGGTGGACGGTCGGTGGTGCTAAATTGGAATGAACAGGCTTAATAATGGCCATAAAATCATTTTTAAAGGATTTGTGCCGCCCCTTGCTTGTATTAGCTTACGAATAGAGGCCCTGATTTTTTCTGCTTCGTTTTCCAATTCTTCAAATGTAGCTTTATCCAAATAACCGATACGATATGCGATGTTCAATTGTGTAACAACCTCGGCAGAGGAGCCTTTGGCTATGTTAAAAAAGTGGACAGCCTCTCTGTTGGTGCCTCTTTCATCGCCTTCTGCAAGGTTGGAAGCAATAGACACAACAGCTCGTTGTATTTGGTCCCGAAGCCCATAATCTTTTGAAAAAGCCCCTTCCCGTGTTACCAAATAAATCCTCTCAGCAAGTGAAACAGAATCCTGCCAAACCCGAAGTTCTTTAAATTTTCCCATATCTATATGTTTAGTTGTTTCAAAATCTAACCGTCACCCGACAACCAACCACCGACCACCGTCAACCGACCACCGACTACCGTCAACCGACCACCGTCACCCATCAACCATCACCCGCTCCCCATCCACCGTTTTAATATCTCGGTTGGCGGCGATGCTGGCGTTCAATTCGAAGCCGATTTGAAGGATGAGGCAATTCAGTTGAATCCAAAGCATGAGCACGATGATGGTACCGATGGAGCCATAGACCTTGTTGTAGGTATTGAAGGCGTTCACATAGAAAGAAAAACCGACGGAGGTGATGATGGAAAGCAGGGTGGCCAAGGTAGCACCGGGCGTTATCCATTTGAACTTTTTGCGGAGCGAAGGCCCGTAGCGATAAATGAGGGCAATCCCAAAATAGAAAAGGGTGAGAATGACCAGCCAACGGAACAATCCGATGACCGTTTCGGTAACAATATCAATATGGAAAATTTCGACAATCCATTTCAGCAGCAGGTCGCCGAGTATGATGAGCACCACCGAACCAGCCAGTAGCAAGCCCAACTGGAGCGTGAGGCCGATGGCAATCAGCCGCTTCTTCCAAGCTGGCCTTTGATGGAAAACACGAACGTGCGCCTTTTCAAAGCCCTGCATCATGGCCATCATGCCATTGGAGGAGAAGTAAATGGCCAGAAAAAAGCCGAGCGACAAAAAACGGGAGCTGGGTTTCACCAGTTCTTTGATGGTGGTTTGTAGTTCCTTGCCAGCATTGGTGGGCATAATGAGGTTGATATATCCGTTTATTTCATGCTCAAAAGTCTCGTAAATGGGCAAGTACGTGGCCACTGTGAACAGGAAGATGATGGCCGGAAACAGCGAAAGGAAGAAGCTGAAGGCCATCGCATTCGCCCGTGAGAACAGCGTATTGCGCAGCGACTCGGCATACACGAACATCACCACATCGTAAATCGGAACGCCGAAGAAACCGGGAAAACTGTGCGTCTTCGCCCAATTCAGCAGCCCCTGCACCCAAGGGTGCTGCTCAATGGCCGTCACGATTTGCTGATAGGTTGGAAAACGGAATTTCAATGATGAATGATGAATGAAAAATGATGAATGCACGCCTTACGCAGGCAGGATGAAAGGCACTCAGCGAGTGCCTTTCCAAAAGTGCAGCGCAAAGTTAACATCGGTTTGTTGGATGCTTCCAATGACTTTGATTTCTTTGAAACTCCGGCCATTTTCCCTTTAAAACTTATCAAAAAGTAAAACTTGCACCCGAAGCCCTAATTTTGCCGTTCTAAGACGGTTGTCGGTATTTGGTTGT
>JADLHE010000138.1 GCA_020848965.1 Saprospiraceae bacterium | reverse complement strand
GGGTGTAAAAATATCGAACAATGGGCCAGTAGTGGCCGTTGGGTCAACTTTGCCAGTATCGCTAGGATTGGTGTTGGCAACCTCAATCGTATCCATGATTTTATTGCCCAAAGAATCCACTTTGGAGCTATCAATCGTGATAGTTGAAGTAGTTTCGCCAGATTCGAGCTTTTTCAGTTTGTCGTTGGCAGCTGCGAAGGCAGTTCCGATAGAGCCGTCTGTAATGCGGTAAACGTTCCAAAACTCCAGCTTGGCGGCGCTTTGCAAGAATTGACGCGCACGCTTTGGGTTTTCGATGCCGGGCAATTCCACCAAAATGATGTCACGGCCTTTGTCCAAAGAAACAGTTGGGCCAACAACGCCCAGTTTGTCAATACGCTTTTTGAGCATTTCGTAGGTACGCCCAACTGTGGCATCTGCCTCTTTGCGCAGCAACGCAACGACTTGAGCATCAGAGCTATTGGCGTTGATTTCACTTTTGAGCGCTTCATTTTTCTTGAAAATGCTCGCAAGCGTTGCGCCATTACCTTTCTCCTTCCATGCTTGCGCAAAGAGGGTGATATAGTCGGTCTGCGCATTTTTCTGCAGCTCATTGGCCCTCGCCAAAGCATCTTCCAAGGTCTTGTTTGGGGTATCCAAACTTCCGGCCAATGCCCGGATGAAGTCCCGAAGGTCAACCTGAAGCAAAACACTCATCCCGCCCTTGAGGTCAAGACCGAAGCCTAGCTGGGAGCCTTTCAGTTCTTGATAGGTATAGGATTTAAGGAGTGGAATTTTGAAAATTGTCTCACTGGAGATAGAATCCAGATAGGTGGCCCTTTGCGACCTATAGCAGGCGGTACCCGCACCTTCCGGGCATTTCGAGGCGGCGAAATTGTCGGCCTTGCGCTCTACGTTCCACGTTGGAAACATGAACGACAATTGGATGACCGAAACCACGGCAAACGCCACGAGAAAGAACTTGATAAAACCTTTTCCTTGCATGACAAGCAAATTTTTAAGCTGTGAAAAATGGGGAACAGTCGTTCAACCAACCAGAAACAGCATCAACCAGCGATTTCTGGTGCGAAACAGGCCTGTTGCTTGACCCAAATCCACATTTTTTCGAGTGGTAAAACGCTCTATGAAATATTGATGTATGAATGTTAAGAGCTTGTGAATCAATAATTTAGACAGACAAATTATGATTTTCTCAGCCCCTTCCGAAAAAACTGCGCAAATATAAGCCTTTTACTCAATTCGCCTTCTTTTGTTTCAGTCGTCTCAATGAAGTGTCATGCGGTATTTCCAATGGGTGTGAGCAGCCCAAAGGCAATCTTGATGCCTGATTTTTTTCTTGCATGCAAAATTTGTGACCTAGCCATTAAATTCCGTCTTCTTACTACGCTGAACATTGCGTGGGCATTTATGTTATCTCAAAATAAATACCTTTGCAGCACACAAAGAAAAACGCCATTCCACGGCTGCCTTTTGGCTGACGGTGAGTGGCTCAACTTCAAATAATAAACAATACCATGGGTCTATTTTCCTTCTTGAAAAATGCCGGCACCGCCCTCTTCGGTGGCAACAAAAAAGCGGCTCCTGCTACACCCGCAGCACCTAGCGCACTCGACCAACTTG
This sequence comes from Saprospiraceae bacterium, assembly GCA_020848965.1. Taxonomy (GTDB): domain Bacteria; phylum Bacteroidota; class Bacteroidia; order Chitinophagales; family Saprospiraceae; genus UBA6168. Next base: position 2,225 of record JADLHE010000138.1, on the reverse strand, counting down.
AAGACGCACAAATGGCCATGCGCCTCACCAACCACGTGGTCTCCTTGGGCCTTAAAGTCGAAAACCTCAACATCGTTGTGGCTGACGACAAGGCAACCATCACGGGTGAAGCCGCCAGCCAATCCGAAAAAGAAAAGGTTATCCTCGCCGTTGGCAACGTTGCTGGTATTGCTACCGTTGACGACTGGATGACCGTTGCCGCTGCTGCCGAAGTTGCTCCAGAGCCAGAAGCTGTTTTCTACACCGTTGTGAAAGGTGACAGCCTCTCCAAAATCGCCAAGGCTCACTACGGCAACGCCATGAAATACCCAGTTATTTTCGAGGCCAACAAGCCGATGCTGAAAGACCCGGACCTGATTTACCCAGGCCAAGTACTGCGCATTCCGCCTTTGGCGTAACGGAAGTACATCATAAAAAGTCAATCTCGAATTGGCTTTGGCATAAAAAACAAAGGCGAGCCTCCAGCTCGCCTTTGTTTTTTATATTCTTGAATATCAACGCTTTGTGATTTATTGCTTTGGAAATCAAGCTTAAAGTCCCAGCCCCCGCTGAATCAAATTCCGCTTATAAATTTCAATGTTCACCTTGTGGGCATCATAGGTTTCGGCGAACATGTGGGTGCCAGAGCCGTCGCCTTTAGCCACGAAGAACATGTAATTGTGCTTCTCCCGGTTCAACACCGCATCCAAGCTCGGAATGCTGGCCATGCTGATGGGGCCGGGCGGCAGGCCGGTGTACATATAAGTATTGTACGGCGAGTCAAGGGTCTTGTATTTGGCAAGGTCACGGGCCTCCCAATCACGGCTGGCAAAGACGAGCGTGGGGTCGGCATCCAAGCGCCAGCCCTGTTCCACCCTATTGAGGTAAACACCCGCCAAACGGGGTTTTTCACCTTTGTCGTTCGTTTCCCGCTCCACAATGCTCGCCACGGTATAGACCTGTTCCGGCGTCAGGCCAAGCGCAGTGGCCTTTGCCTTTCTACCGTCCGTCTCCCAGAAACGGTCGTGCTCTTTCTTCATCCGCTCCATGAATTTCCGGGGCGTCGTGTTCCAGTACACCTCGTAAGTGTTCGGGATAAAAACCGACAGCAGTGTGGCGGGCGTCAGTCCGATGCTGTCCAAATAAGTGGTGTCGTTGAGCAAGGTGACCAGTGCCAGCGAATCCGGCTCAATGCTCTTGGCCACTTTGGCGGCAATGTCCTCCGGCAGGCGCTCGTTCACCAGCACAATCCGCACGGGCGCTTGTTCGCCGCTCCGCAAATGCTTGACGAGGTGGTAGCTGCTCATGCCAGGTTTAATTTCGAATCGGCCAGCCCGCCCCTTGTAACTCAGGCGTTCGGCCATTGAGCGAAACGAATTTTCATCCAAAACAAAACCACCCGCTTTCAACGAATCTACCACTTGGTCGAGGGTAGCACCCGTTGGAATGAGCACGTGCTTTTTCGTCAAACTGGCCGGCACATTGGGCTTGTAAACAAAGCTCCAAGCCAGATAAGCGGCTACTGTCGCCGCCACAAGGACGACCAACAGCAAGGTTTTAATTTTTGAGTTTTTTGGTGCTGGTTCTGGTTGTTGATTCTCCATTTCTGAGTGTATGAGACTTTTGCTTTTTTGTGAAATATGGTAAACGCCTTAACTAGCTTTTTAGGTTTTGGTTACTTTATTGGAGTAAATCCTATGCTCCCTTGTATATTAATTGGCCACTTTTCTAAGAATTGCGCCTGGCTATTCATCATTCATCATTTCTAAAAACCCTCCCCTCCTTCATCACAAACCGCATTTCCAGCATCGCCTTCATGTCCGTCAGTGGGTCGCCCTGCACGGCCACGATGTCGGCCAGTTTGCCCTTCTCGATGGTGCCGAGGTCGGCGCTCTTGCCCAGCAGCGCAGCCGAAGTCACGGTCCCCGATTTGATTGCCTCCATCGGTGGCATGCCCGCCTCGTTCATGAACACGAACTCCCAAGCGTTCAGCCCGTGCTGGCTTACCCCGGCGTCGGTGCCCATCGCTATTTTCACGCCCGCTTTGTATGCTTTCGCAAAAGTCGCCTGAATCTGCGGGCCGACAATGGCTGCCTTCATGGCTACTACACGAGGAAAATAGCCGTCCTGTTTCGCCTTCTCCGCCACGAACTTCCCGGCGCTGATGGTCGGCACGTAGTAAGTGCCTTTTTGCTTCATCAAGCCCATGATTTCGTCGGTCATAAACGTGCCGTGCTCGATGCTCG
>JADLHE010000137.1 GCA_020848965.1 Saprospiraceae bacterium | reverse complement strand
AGAGCTTCCTTTACCTATTCAATTCAACGCTTGAGTTTTCAGGCGGCCTGGAAGGCAAAGGGTTTTATTTCAACAATCCGAATGCTGCTAGGACCTGTGCCTGCGGGGAGAGCTTTGCAGTTTGAAAAGCAAATAAGATGCTGGCAAAAAACAAAGCCTCGGCGGAAATAATATCCTGCCGAGGCTTTTGTTTTGAAGGTATTCCTCCAATATATTTTATTCCTCTTCTTGTTTTGCAGCTTCCTCCACTGGGGCAGCTACTACAACTTTAGGAACTTCTTTCTTAGGAGCTACCACGATGTTCAAGCCCGCAACTTTTGCACGGAAAGCAGCTTTTTCAGCAACCACTTTTTGTGCACGGCCAGCGGTTTTGGCATCTTTTGCTGCTACATAATCCGTGATTTTTTGCATCGCAACATCTTCGGAGTATGCACCTTTAGCTAGGCCACGCATTACGTGCTTGCGATAGAAAACACCTTTGAAACGAAGCATCGCACGAACGGTGTCAGTTGGTTGAGCACCCTTCATCAACCAATCATAAGCCTTGTCGTTGTCTATTTCAATGGTTGCAGGCTGGGTCAATGGGTTGTAAGTACCAATTTTCTCGATAAAGCGGCCATCACGTGGTGCACGGGCATCAGCAATAACGATGTGGTAGAAAGGCTTCTTTTTCTTGCCTTTTCTTTGCAATCTGATTTTAACTGCCATTTTAAATGTTTGATAATGAGGCTTTTGTACTTGAAAGCAACGAGAACCCGATGCTCTTAATATCTCAAAACCTCGATTTCACCATCCCCACTTACCCTGTCAAGCAGGCTGTGGGATTAAGCGGGCGCAAAAGTAGGTTCTTTCTGAATCAAATTCAGAATTTATTTGAAGTTTTTTTGTCTAAAGACTTGATTTCTTCCAATTTTTCCTTGAAAATTGCATCCACTTTGAGCAACTCCCCCATTTCTTATAAACCATTTTACTAATGAACACTATCGCCCGGACACTAATATTGTCCTTTCTTCCGGCATTTCTTTTTTCCCAAGTTCAAATTGGTGGTACGATAAACAAGTATGCTGGCGTCCAAGCCATTGACCCTTGTTTGGCCAAACTGACTGTTACTGATGCAAGCGGTTTTGCGACAGGCATGCCCGTGTTATTGATTCAAATGAAAGGTGCGAGTATCAATACCTCCAATTCTGGCAGTTTTGGAACTATTGATGAGTTGGGAACAGCTGGTGCCTATGAAATCAATGAAATTCAAGCTGTCAATGGCAATGAAGTTTTCTTGAAATATCAATTTTTAAAAGCTTACAGTCCGGGTGATGGGCTTCAATTGGTTACAATACCAAAATACTCCGATGCAGAAGTAGTTGAACCACTAACAGCCGAGCCTTGGGATGGTGAGAAGGGCGGTGTGCTGATTTTGATGGCAAACCATTTGAAGCTACAAGCAGATATAGACGTAAGTGGCAAAGGCTTCAAAGGAGGTGAAAAAATGTTGGTGACAAGCGGTTGTAGCTTTTTCACTAACGCTGATGATTTCCACTATGACGTCTCTAATTGGAGAGGCTCTCCCAAAGGTGAGGGAATAGCAGCCTTGGTCCAGGGGAAAGAACATGGTCGGGGCGCACAAGCTAATGGCGGCGGCGGCGGTAACGACCACAACAGTGGTGGCGGCGGCGGCGGGCATATGACGGCAGGCGGTATCGGGGGAAAACAGTCTTCTCCGGGTTTTGGTTGCGATGGAGATTACCCCGGTCGGGGTGGAAAACCTTGCATGGACTTACAGGATAGAATATACCTTGGCGGCGGCGGAGGGGCCGGCCATTTCGATAACGATGGAGCTGGCAGTTCTGGTGGCAATGGCGGTGGGATTGTGATGATATTGGTAGAATCTATTGAAACGAATGGATTTCGGGTACTTGCAAATGGAGCTTCCGCCGATTTAGCACCCGGCGACGGTGGCGGTGGTGGTGGTGCGGGTGGTACCATATTATTGTCATCCAATAACTTTATTGGAGACTTAGCACTCATCTCTAACGGCGGTAAAGGGGGCGATACTTATAATGCACCGGATCGCTGCAATGGCGCAGGCGGTGGTGGTGCAGGTGGTAGAATAATTGCGAACGTATCTGGCAGTTTAACATTTGAAATATTGGGTGGTGAACCTGGGGTCAATACTGTTGCATCCGGTGAGTGCAATGGGCCTTCCAATGGTGCAGAGAAAGGTAGCGATGGAATTGTACAAGCTGTTTTTGATTTGCAAACTGCTCAAACGGAAGTGAATACGACTTTCGAAATTCAACAGCAACCGGAAAATGCTTTGGGCTGCCTTGGCAATCAACTAGATTTTTCAATCGAAGCAGCTGGCAATTACCTGACCTACCAATGGCAGTTCAATAGTGGCAATGGATGGGAAGACATTCCAAACAACGCCAGTTTTGTGGGAGCAAAAACCCCAAATTTGACGGTAAACAGCCCTGCACCCTCTATGGATGGGCTTCAGTTTCGTTGTTTGGCACTAAGTCCATGTTTTGGAGAAATTGCTTCAGAACCCGCAATCTTGACCATTGTTGATGAAATTAACGACACTTTTCAAGCCATTCCGCTCGGCAATGGGGCTTACCAATTTCAGAACAACTCCTTGAATGGCACCTCGTTCCATTGGGACTTCGGCGATGGCACAACCAGCACGGAAACAGCACCAGAGCACAGTTATACTGATTTTGGCATTTACACGGTCACATTGCTTGCAAACGGACCTTGTGGCGAAGATGAATATTCATTGACCCTCAATGTAAACACTAGCCCAACTGCTGGTTTTTCATTTATAAACACAGGTACCTGCGCTCCGCAATCGGCGCAATTTTCAAATCTATCTTCAAATAATGCAACAGGATTTGAATGGTTTTTCCCCGGCGGTACGCCAGCGACCTCGACGGCAACATCCCCAAGTATAACCTACAATACCGCAGGGACTTATGACGTGGTTTTGATAGCCACCAACGCTGTGGGAAGCGACACTTTTCTGTTGTCTAACGCCATAGAAGTGGGTGGTGTCCCACAGGTTAATTTTGACTTGAGCGTTTCAAACCTGACCGTAAACTTCAATAACCTAAGTCTTTCGGCCACACAAGGCTACCATTGGGATTTTGGCGACGGCAGCACTTCGGATGAACAGAATCCCTCGCATACCTACGCTTCACAAGCTATTTATCCAGTTACCTTAACGGCATTCAATGACTGTGGTGAGGCAAGCTATTCGATTGATGTACCAACGGGCAGCCTACCATTGGCCCAATTCTCGGCTGACCATTTTTCGGGCTGCGCCCCATTCTTCGGAAAATTTGAAAACCTATCGGTCGGCATAGGTATTAATGAACTATTGTGGGAGTTTCCTGGTGGTTCACCAGCCACTTCAAACGAACCAAATCCAACAGTGGTTTATTCAGAGCCCGGCAATTATACCGTGAAGCTTACCGCAACCAACCAACTCGGTTCTCACACGATAGAATTGGCGGATTTCATCCACGTATTCCAAAGCCCAGCAGCAGAATTTGTCTTTGAAATTGATGGCTATTCTGTCAATTTTATCAACAATAGTGTAGCCTCCTCGGATTTTACATGGGATTTTGGTGATGGCCACCAAAGCCAGGAACCGTCCCCAACCCACACATATGATGGCGCTGGCACCTATTCCGTTATGTTGACGGCTTCCAACCTGAATTGCGGCAGCGCAATAGCCTATCCAGTTTATTTGCAGCCATTAGCTGATGAAGAAGCGCAGCAGATTGTTTCCGCCATGTCCATCTTTCCAAATCCCTTCAGTGAAGTGTTTGAGGTGAGGATTGAAAGCGTGAAAACTGGCAATCTTCGTTTACTGGATTATTCAGGAAAGTTGTTGAAATCAATGAAAGTTGGCGAAGGAAAGACCGTCATAAATATGGCTGAGCAGGCAAGTGGACTTTATTTTTTTGAAGTACAAAATGGTGATACAATCTTAGTGTCGAAGGTCATCAAGCTTT
>JADLHE010000136.1 GCA_020848965.1 Saprospiraceae bacterium | reverse complement strand
GTGGAATCCGTCATCAATATGATTTTCATCCAAGAAATCAGTCGAAACGTGGACGGTTACCGCCTCAGCACCTATATGCACAAGGACAGGGACAGCATTGACAACCGCTTGCACCTCGGTCCAGTTTGGGACTATAACCTTGGCTTCAGCAATGTGGACTATTGCATTGGGCCGGGTTATCAAGGCTGGGCCATCAATTTCAATGATTTTTGCCCCGGCGACTTTTGGGTGGTGCATTTTTGGTGGCGAAAACTGTTCAACGAGCCCACCTTCGTGAAAGACATGAAGCAGCGTTGGCTTGAGCTTCGCTCCGACAAGTTCAGCAACCAGAACATTCTTCATTTTGTGGATTCCGTTGAAACAATGCTGCAACAGCCTGCCCAGCGCAACTTCCAACGCTGGCCCACCCTGAACGAATACGTTTGGCCAAACCCCGAAGTGACAGGTAGCTACCACGGAGAAGTACTGCGCATGCGCAATTGGCTCGTGAACCGACTGGCCTGGATGGACGGGGCAATGGCTGCCCTTGTGGACACTGTTGAGGTCATCGAACCACCTGTCGGGGGCGTGAAGGTGTTCCCGACCCTTTTCACCGACGAGGTCAATTTCTGGCTAGATGTCAATGGTTATCAGCGGGTTACACTAGAAATCTACGACGCACTTGGCCGACAGGTACACTACGAACGAGGCTTTTTCAATTTCAAAAAAGTGGTCAGGTTGCGATGGGATGCTGCCGACAAACCTGTCGGCACTTATTTCTATCGCTTAAAAATTGGCGAGGCAACCCAAACTGGAAAACTGGTCAAATACTAAAAACAAAAGGGCGCCTTTGGGGGCGCCCTCTCTCGTAAATGGCTATTTTTACACTACTCAAATCTTTTGGTTTCTTGCGGTTTTCCAAAAAATAAACTCATTTTACTGGATAAACAACTGCTTGCCGCCCATGTCCTCAGGCAAGTTGAGGGAAAGCATGTGGCCATCCAATAGCTCAATTTGGGCCACGAAATCGCCCAAATCCACGCCCGTTTTTTCACAGGTCTTGTGAAATACCAAGTAGAGGTTGTCCTTCGAGATTTCATAACGGCCGCAAATCCTTTTGCCCTTGGAGTCGGCGCCGTCAAATTTGCCGTTGCCATAAATGGTGATGGACGCAAAGCCATTGCCGTTGGTTGTTTCGCTGATGTTCATCCAATCGCCAACGAGGCAAAGGTTCGAACCGCCTTCGCAGGCAGTGGAGGCGGTCAGGTAAACTTGGCCGTCGGGGATGGTGTCGTTTGAAAACCTTGCGAAGCTGAGGTTGGCAAACAATGAAAGCAACAGAACGATTGCAGAAGTTCTCATTTTTCTTTAGTTGATGATGATTGTTTTTTGGGGAGGCAGCGGCCCATCTTTCGATAGCCGCTGCCGCTTTATGTGTCAGGTGATTTCTTACAAGTGATGGACAAATGTATGCCCCCAGGGTTGCCTCTTTCCAAATCAGACTGGAGATGTGTAGGCATATTCTCGACGAAAGGCGGCTTTTTTAACTTTTCTTTCACAAAGCCGTGCTTTTGCCGATTCCAATCAACTTTGTCAGGATGACGGATTCTGAGCTACCTTTGTTACTACCCAAACAGCATGGATTGGTTCAAAATTGACAAACTCAATTTCCAAAAAAAGCATATGCTCATCAAGACCCTTGGAATCGTTTTTAAATCGAAAAAATACTCGGAAACGAGCGTCATTGTTGATGTTTTCACCGAGGAAAAAGGAATGCGCTCCTACATCGTGAGCGGGGTGCGCTCGCAGCGCCCAACAGTAAGTGCGGGGCTATTGCAGCCCATGACGCCCGTGGAGTTGGTGGCTTACGAAAAAGACGGTCATGACCTGAACCGTTTGAAAGAAGTGAAGCCACACCATGTTTTTCAGGCCATTCCGTTCGATATTCGGCGAAGCTCGGTCGGCTTGTTCATGATTGAAGTGGCAAGGAACGGCATCCAAGGCCATGAGGCACAGCCCGAATTGTTTGATTTTTTGCTCCGCAATTTTGTTTACCTGGATGAAACGCCCCATCCCATCGCCAACCTGCATTTGCATTTCATGACCCACCTTTCAGAATACCTTGGGTTTCTGCCGGGCGGCGATTATGGCCCCGAAACGCCTTTTTTCGATTTAAAGGAAGGGGTGTTCACAGACTTGCAACCATCCCACCAATACTGGCTGCCCCCGCTGGCGGCTGGCAAATTCTATCAATTGCTGCTGCTGCCCATGGAGAAAAGCCACGAAGTGCTCTTTGACCGGGAAGAGCGACGCAATCTTTTGAAATCCATGCTGAATTATTACCGTTTACACATCGAGAACTTCCCGGCAGTGCATTCGCACGAGGTTTTGGAAGAGGTATTGGGTTAAAAACAAAATGGGCATTGCGGATGCAAACGCCCATCTCAAAAGACCAACTTTGTTAAAAACACAGGATTTTGGACTAATAAAATTGATAGAAACTCTCATCCTATTGTTAGTGCACCTTCGAGCTGCATTTTGTTCAACGCATGCGCTTGGAATTGCACTTCAAAAAACTCGACCTCGCCCGTCTCCACGCTGCACATCGCACCGGCAAGCTCTTCCCTTTGTATAAGAAGGCATAAAGCAGTTTTTTTGCTTTATAATCAATGCTGCAAAAGTGTGACGCCTGTATTAGACGCAGCTTAGAGGTAGATTAAAAGGAGATTAGAATACCAAACAGGCTGGAAATGCTATTATTTTGGTATCGAGACGGTAACGACGGTGCCCTTGCCCTCGCCTTGGGATTCGACGAGCAATTGGCCTTTGTGGAGCATGATGATGCGCCGGGCAAGCGGAAGCCCAACACCATGCCCGTGCAGCTTTCGGGCATTTCTTGCCCGAAAAAGCGGCACATAAATCTGTTTCAAATCAGCTTCGTTGATGCCAATACCTTGGTCGCTCACCCGCAACACATAGTTGTTTTTATTTTGGGTAAAATCAATGACGACCATTTCGTTCTGCGAATATTTCAGTGCATTGTCAACAATATTGGCAAAGGCAGTTTGGAGCAGTTCCTCGTTTGCGAGCACAATTGGCTCGTTCCCAAAATCATCGAAATTCAATTTAAGGCGCTGGGCTGGAAACCGCTCCACAACTTCCAAAAGCAGGCGGTCCAGCGGAAGATGCACGAGGTCAGGGACTGTGTCCATTGCCTCGGTCTTGCTCAGCCGCAGCAATTGGTTGGTAAGTTTTTGGAGGCGCTCAGCTTCCGCCACGATATTGCGCAGCGTCT
>JADLHE010000135.1 GCA_020848965.1 Saprospiraceae bacterium | reverse complement strand
GGTATAGCTGCCACTGTCCGTTGGCCATGTCGAAGCAGCAAAGTCCTTCCATTGTGTTGAGCCAGATGCTGTTAGTGGCCTTGTCAATGACGTGGTAGCGGTTATCGGCGGGCCGGGGCGTCGGAAACTGCTCGAACCGAAGGCCATCGAAGCGGAGGATGTACCCGCTCCTGCTGGTCAGCCAAATAAACCCTGCTGCATCCTGCCCGATAAGGGTTTCCATCTGGCTGGCCACCTCTGGCTGGGCCACCCGCTCGAAGTACAAGTCAGGTCCATGGTACACCGTGTCAAAATCGTCCCAGAAATACACTTCGACGCCCTGCTCCGTCCAATGCCGAACCTGACCAACGGCGAGCATCGGTAAAAGCAGGGTAAGCCACAAGGTCGTCATCGGCTTCAGCGGGTTCATGGGCGAAAGGTAGTGCTTTTGCGTGATTCCACAACATTTGCATTTCATGCTCAAAATATGACCGAACTCACCCTGAAAACTGCCATTCGTGAAGTGGTGGGACGGCGGGCCGCAACCCTAATCTACTTTCGTAAGGAATTAATTCACTCAAAATTTTAATCGAACCATATGAACCTTGACCGCTTACCTCCGTTTCGCCGCTCAATTTTTTGCCTTTTGCTTTTGTCGTTCTCCTATCGAAATGCCTCGGCACAGTGCGTCCCAACTGGCACCAATTTCACCACGCAGGCCCAGATTGACGCCGCTGGGCAGTTCTTCGACGATTGCCCTGCGTTTTTTGGCAACATCACGGTGAATGGCGCAGACATTACCAACCTCGACAGCCTAATTTACCTCACCTCCATCACTGGGAGCTTACAATTAGGCGCCTGTCCGCTACTGACTGACCTGTCTGGCTTGGCCAATATCACCTCCATTTCTGGCAGTCTTACCGTCAACAACAACGGCCTTTCAGACCTCACTGGCTTAAACGGTTTGACTTCAGCGGGGTCGCTTATCATCCTCAACAGCAACCTGACCAGCCTCAATGGGCTTTCCAACCTGACCACCTTGGTGGCACTTGGAATTCAAGACAATAGCGCACTTGCCAGTTTGGATGGCCTGAGCAGCCTGGTCACCATCACAGCGGGTGGTTTGACCCTCCGCAACAATGGCACATTGGGCAATATCAGTGGGTTGGGTGATTTGGCGAGTGTCACGGGTAATTTCGTGATTGACAACAACGATGCCCTGCTAAATCTGGATGGCCTGATAGCTTTGGGCAGCATCAATGGAGAATTTGAACTGACCAACAATGCAGCCCTGGCAAGCATCACGGGCTTAGGCTATCTTGGTTCACACATGCCTTTTATCACCATCTCCAACAACCCAAGCCTTACCTCGCTCGAAGGCCTCGAAAGCGTTGACTTCCAGCCGAGTGACCATATCATCATCACGAACAATGCAAACCTCTCCGTTTGTAACATCCTGAATCTATGCGAATTCGTGGGGGACAACTACCCGATATTCCTGACAATTAGTGGAAATTCTAGTGGTAGCAGTTGTAGCTCCTACTTTGACCTGTTCAATGCTTGTGGTTTTGCCTGCGGCAATGGCGTAGTGGAAGGCTACGAGACTTGCGACGACGGGAACAATGACTACTCGGATGGATGTGCTGGAAATTGCAATGTTGAAACAGGATGGAACTGCACGGGCGAGCCAAGCGTATGTACGCCCATTTGCGGGGATGGCTTAATAAACGTAGCTGGCGGCGAGGGCTGCGACGACGGCGACACCATGGACGGCGACGGCTGCTCCGCCGTTTGCGAAGTAGAACCCGGCTGGGAATGTACGGGCGAGCCGAGCGTCTGCACGGCAACTTGCGGAGACGGCATCATAAATGGGACGGAAGAATGCGACGACGGCGACACGATGGACGGCGATGGATGCTCCGCCATTTGCGAAGTTGAAATCGGCTGGAACTGCACGGGCGAACCAAGTGCCTGTACAACAACCTGTGGCGACGGAATCGTGGTAGGGGCTGAGGGCTGCGACGACGGCGACACCATGGATGGCGACGGATGCTCTGCCATTTGTGAAGTGGAACCCGGCTGGGAATGTACGGGCGAGCCGAGCGTCTGTAACGAAACTTGTCCAACCAATATCACTTTCTCCTCGCAGGCGCAAATAAATTCATTCCAGGTTGACTATCCCGGCTGTACCATCATCGGGGGAAGTGTCACCATCAGTGGCGCTGACATTGTTGACTTGTCTCCCTTGAATATATTGGAGGATGTGTTGGGATTATACATTCTTGATTGCCCTTCATTAACAGTTGTTGATGGGTTCAACAACATTCCAAGTGCTTTTCTCACTATCAATAATAACGATGCATTGGTTCAAATAAATGGTTTTTCATCCTTGAATAACATCCCAGTATTTTATTGCAATGGAAATGCTGCTTTGACTTCAATTCAAGGCATGGGGAATTTAACAAGTACAAGTCAACTATTCATTGGTGACAATCCCAATTTAACTGATATTTCTGGATTGGGTAATATTAACCCAACTACGCTTTTTAGCATTGAAATAGTGGCCAACACCAGCCTGAGTTATTGTAGCCTGAATAATATTTGTACATTCTTAGGATTGGGGGGCACGAATAATATATCATCCAATGCTTATGGTTGCCAAGGTTATTTTCAAGTTGTTGAAGTTTGCAATGCCGTATGCGGTAATGGTACAGTCGAAATCTTTGAAGGCTGCGACGACGGCGACACAATGGACGGCGACGGCTGCTCCGCCGTTTGCGAAGTGGAACCCGGCTACGGTTGTACGGGCGAGCCAAGCACCTGCACCACCACCTGTGGTGACGGCATCATCGCTGGCACCGAGGAATGCGACGACGGCGACACCATGGACGGCGACGGCTGCTCCGCCATTTGCGAAGTAGAAATCGGCTGGAACTGCACGGGCGAACCAAGTGCCTGTGCAACAACCTGCGGCGACGGAATCGTGGTAGGGGCAGAAGGCTGCGACGACGGCGACACGATGGACGGCGACGGCTGCTCCGCCGTTTGCGAAGTGGAACCTGGCTACGGCTGCACGGGCGAACCAAGCACCTGCACCACCACCTGCGGCGACGGCATCATTGCTGGCACCGAGGAATGCGACGACGGCGACTCGATGGACGGCGATGGCTGCTCCGCCGTTTGCGAAGTGGAAGCCGGCTGGAACTGCACAGGCGAGCCAAGCGTTTGCGTCGAGAACTGCCCCGGCGGCGTCATTCCCGGAACTCTGATATTCCACACTCAGAGCGAAGTAAACGCCTTTCCGGGAAATTACCCCGGATGCAATACTGTCGAAAGCATTTTACTATACCCACAAGGGCCCGACTATATACTAGACCTTACCCCTTTTTCTCAGTTGACAAATATTACCGGGACTTTACTCTTTGACCGTGTCTTGCCGGTTAATTACCAAGGGTTTCACAACGTGGTGAACATCGGTCACCTTTTCCTCAATATTGAGGACATCACCGATATGACCCCATTCGCATCCCTTCAAACAATGGGCAGCTTGACATTACGATACTGCCACTTATTGACGAGCCTTACTGGATTGGAGAACGTTTCAACACTTTTTGAATTGAATTTGGAGGAATGTGACGCCTTGCCCTCCCTTGATGGCCTCGATGGCCTTGCAAACATCCATACCCGAATACAAATCGAAAACTGCGACGCACTGACCAGCCTCTCCGGCCTTGGCAGCCTGACGCATTGCGAAAGGCTCAACCTCTTCTACAACGCCAGCCTCAATGACATTTCATCGCTCACTTCCTTAAACAGTGCGCCCTTTATCTATCTCTACAACAGCCCGGCATTATCGAGCCTGAATGGTTTGGGCAATATTGAGCCAAGCTCCATCAGCTCGCTTATATTGGACTCCAACGGTAGCCTCTCCATTTGCGACCTGCCCAATATATGCCAGTACCTACGTGACAACGGCACTGCCTACATCTCCTCAAATGCCGTCGGCTGCGCCAACCAAGCCGAGGTTGAAGCAGCTTGCGCCATCTGCGGCGATGGCCTTATTGAAGGTACCGAAGGCTGCGACGATGGGAACACCATGGACTTCGATGGGTGCAGTTCGGTATGTGCCATCGAACCGGGCTGGGGCTGTTACAGTGAACCAAGTTTTTGCAACCCCGTCTGCGGTGACGGCCTTGTGAGGGGCACCGAGGGCTGCGACGACGGGAACACCTTTGACTTCGACGGCTGCAATGCCTCCTGTGAAGTGGAGCCCGGCTGGATTTGCCCAGGCGACCCAAGCGTCTGCGTCACCGTTTGTGGCGACGGCCTCATCCGTGGCACCGAAGCCTGCGACGATGACAACAACATGGATGGCGACGGCTGCAGTTCCACTTGCGAGATAGAGCCGGGCTATAGCTGCTATGGCGAGCCAAGCATCTGCGCTGAAGCCGGCGACTATACCTTCACGGGCAGTGGATTTTGGAGCGAACCCGCCAACTGGGATGCCAACGGCGTACCGCCCCCGGTTTTGCCAACTGGCAGCACCATTACCATTGACGGCACTGGACCATGCACGACAGACATCCCTTCCCTTGAACTTGGGGCCGGGGTTTCACTCACCGTTTTTGCAGGCAATACCCTTGCGATTGATGCCTCGACCGCCATATTCGTCGGCGGCAGCCTGACCATCAACGGCACGGTAGAGTTGACCCCTGGGGTTGGCCAGGGTGGGCTTTTCGCAGCACCGGGCTGCTCCATCCTGAACAACGGCAGCTTCGATATCGCCATGGACAGGGGTATCATCCTGATGGGCAGCATGAACAATACTGGCAGCCTTGCCAACAATGGCTACCTCTACATCCAACCGGGCGGCCAATTAGACAACTGCGGTACTTTCACCAACAATGGAACAATTTCAAGTGAGGGCAGCTTAATCAATTGCGCAAGCGCAACCATCGTCAATGCGGCCTCCGGCCAAATATCCTGCACAGCCGAAATCACGAGTGGTGCCCTCATCAACCACGGCGGCGTCATCGTCGGCTGCTCGCCCGGCCTGATGACTGTTATGGGCGACTTCACCACCGATGGCGACCTCAATATGGAACTGGAAGGCACAACTGCCATTCAGCAGTATGACCAACTCAGCGTAACGGGCGTCGCAACCCTCAGCGGAACAATGAGCGTGACCTTTTTGAATGGCTTTACACCAGCAGTGGGCAACAGCTTCACCCTCATCACTTATGGAAGCAGGGTAGGCACATTTTCTACCATCAATATCCCCTGTCCCGCCTGCTGGAATATTGACTACCAAGCTGGCCAACTCGTTTTAACCTATCAATCAGCATTGCCTGTCGAACTGGTCAATTTCACCGCTACACCTATTGAACAGCAGGTGCAGCTCGATTGGCAGACCGCCACCGAAACCAACAACCACGGCTTCGACCTTCAGCGCAGTCAGGATGCAAAGCATTGGGAATCAATCACTTGGATAAACGGACATGGCAACAGCCAAGCCACACAAAACTACCAACACATGGACAAGAAGCCTAAGCCCGGCACCAACTACTATCGCCTCCGACAAGTGGATTTTGATGGGGCATCCAAATTTTCAAAACTGGTGCAGGTCGAGTTTGAAGGTAGGGAGCATAAGCTCGAAGTGCTACCCAACCCCAATGCCGGTCAGTTCCGGCTGGCATTGGCACTGCCCAAAGGGATAAACTACCAAGTGTCCATCTCCAACACGAGCGGTCAAACCAAATGGATTCAAGGCGGGACGAGCAGTGGGGCATTTACCATTAGCCCATTGCTCGATTCCCCGCTGCCGTCGGGCATTTACTTCGTAAAAGCCAGCACTGCTTGGGGGAACGTGGTTAAACGGATGGTAGTGCAATAAGCTTGTGTCAAATGGTTGGCGAGTTTATCAATAACAAAAGCCCCGGCGAATCGCTCGCCGGGGCTTTTGAATGACAAATTCCAAACTTGCCCTAGAACAAAACCATAAATCAATTGCAGCCCATGTCCAATTTCGACTGCGAGTCGTTGTTCGGGAAGCAGTTACCCGACATGACTTGGCTTGGTGCATACCGCTCGATTTGGGCGTCATAAAGCCCGTTTTCGAGGAACTCTGTCAGGTCGTCCATTTCTTCTGCGGTCAGGCCAAGCGGCTTGAAGTTCTTTGAAATCTGGCTGGCTGGGATAACTGTATTCTCAGGAATGCCTTTGTTGAAGTATTCAACCACATCACGCAGCGAAGTCTTGCTGGCGCCGTGGAAGTAGAAGCCGAAGTGCTTCAAGTTGTAAAGTTGTGGCACTTTGAACTTGTAATTGTCGTCCGGGTTTTTGGTGAAACCACCACGACCCAAGTTGCGGGCATCGTTGATGTCGGTGCGGAACACATCGTATGGGCTTTGAAACAGGTTGTTCACGCCCACGCCTTCGTAGCGCATATTGTTGAGGGAGGCACTGTTGTGGCAGTTGTTGCAACCCGCTTTGGTGAAGAACAATACGGCGCCCCGCTTCTGTTGGTCGTTCATGGCTGCATAGTCGCCTTTCAACCAACGCTGGAATGGTGCTTGGTTGGTCAAAATGGTGCGGAAGTAGGCTGCAATTGCGAAGGCACCTGTTTTCAAAGAATAACGCTCATTTTCAGGTATGTCTGGGAAAGCAGCATCGAACATGGCGGTGTAGCCCAAAGAATCAGTTATATTTTTGTTGATAACCTGACGGTGAACCACAAGGGCACGTTGGTTATTTGCTTCCAAACCCTCAAAACCTTTGTGGTTGAGGGCAGTAAGTGTATCCAAGTTCCAAACAGATTCGGTACCAACGTTGGTGCCATAGCTGCCAAAAGAACCTGCCCAAAGCGCATTGGTTACATAAGTAAGGTTGATGGTCGGTAATGGGCGAGCACCTTGAGCGTCCACCTCAGAGCCATTGTAATGCTGGTTTTTCACCCTTGACTCGCCATGGTCGCCGAAGCCCACAGCTCCATCCGCAATGCCTTGGAAGCGGCCAGCCGTGAACGACATGGAAGGCACGTGGCAGCTACTACATGAGTATGCTTGCTTTGAAACAGGATATTTAGGGTTCAAGCCAATGCCTGTTTCAAAAAAGAGCATACGGCCTAGTTCCACCTTTGCGGCGGTCACTGGGTTTTTCACATCTTGATTGGGAAGGTTGGCGTAGTCATCGCTCTCCGGCATGATGTAGTGGGAAATGTCGCCGGAAGGTGAGCTAGCTGTAATTGCAGACTCAAGGTCTTTGTCAACGCTGGTGACTACATGGTCGTCCTTGCAGGAAAACCAAAAAGTGGAGGCTACCACTGAAGCAAGTATCAGTGCTTTTTTCATGAGGATTATAATTAGTTTATACTTAAAAAGGCAAAATCGTCCGCAACAAGGCTTGGGAAAACAAAAAGAGCGGAAAGAGGTGAGCGCAATACATTATCCTAAAAAACAGGCCAAAAGTAGCCATTCGCAAAACTTTATCCTAATGATTTATATCACAGTCTTTTTTTCTAAGTAATTTTTAAGAATATAGTGAAAAAAACTACATCCTTTCCGGCATTTCAATGCCCAACAGCCCCATGCCGGTTTTCAGCACATTGGCCACGGCAGCACAGAGCTGCAAACGGAATGCCTTGGCTTCCTCAGTCTCGGCTTTTAGGATGCTCAGGTCAGTGTAAAACTTGTGAAAGCCTTTTGCCAAATCGTAAGAAAAATTGGCAATTTCAGAAGGGTCGTAATTTGAAGCAGCTACCTGAACAGTCGCTGGAAATCGGTAAAGTTGACCTATTAAGTCTATTTCTTGAGGTTGTAAAGCGTTGTATTTGGTGGCCAGACTTTCAATTTCCCGATTTCCCAATTTCCCAATTTCAGCCTTACGCATTACGGCCAAAATTCTGACATATGCATTCTGAATGTAAGGCCCCGTCTGTCCCTGCAAGTCCACGCTTTCTTTTGGGTCGAAGACCATCCGCTTTTGCGGGCCGACCTTGATAATGTGGAACTTGAGCGCCGCCAATCCTATTTTCCGTAGGATGTCCTCCTGTTCCGGTTTGGTCAACTCGGCGATTTCGCCCCGCTCCTTGGAGGCTTCCCTTGCCTCGGCAATCACTTCGGCTATAAGGTCGTCGGCATCCACGACGGTGCCTTCCCGGCTCTTCATTTTGCCGGAAGGCAGGTCAACCATGCCGTAGCTGAGGTGGTGGAGACCAGCGGCATAAGGCTCGCCGAGGCGTTTCAGGATTTCAAAAAGCACCTGAAAATGGTAGTTCTGCTCGTCGGCTACTACATAGACCATTTTCTCCGTTCCGAAATCTTGGTAGCGCATTTGCGCCGTGCCGAGGTCTTGGGTGATATAAACCGAGGTACCATCGCTGCGCATCACCACTTTGTGGTCGAGTTTAGCGTCGGTGAGGTCGGCCCACACGCTACCATCGTCTTTTTTGTAAAAAACACCGGAGGCAAGCCCCTGCTCCACGATGTCCTTGCCGAGCAGGTAGGTCTCGCTTTCGTAGTAAAACTTGTCGAAACTAACGCCGAGCGCCTCGTAAGTGGCCCCGAAGCCATCGTACACCCACTGGTTCATCCGCTGCCAAAGCGCCTTCGTGGCGGGGTCGCCCGCTTCCCAAGCTAGGAGCATTTCACGGGCTTCTTTGCCAAGTTGGCTGGTCGTGTTGAAGTAGGTGTTTTTATAATCTTTGAAAAAAGTCTTGTCGTCTTGGTCGGCCTTGCGTTTTTCGGCCAATAATTGCTGCCCTGCCTCGCTGCCTTGCCAGGTACGGTATTCGTCCTGAAATTCCTGCTCGAACCGCACGTACCAATCGCCCACGAAGTGGTCGCTTTTCGTACCCGTGCTTTCTGGGGTAGCATCTTCGGCAAATTTCTGCCAAGCCAACATACTCTTGCAAATGGCGATGCCCCGGTCGTTGATGACCTGTACTTTAACCACATCGTAGCCAGCCGCTTCGCAAATCTGGGAGCAGGCCCAGCCCAGCAGGATATTGCGGACGTGGCCGAGGTGCAGCGGCTTGTTGGTGTTCGGCGAGCAATACTCAATCATCACCTTCTGGCCGTTCTTAGGCGCTCGGCCAAAGTCTTGATTGCCAGCCATTTGCAACAAAAATTCCGACCAGAAGCTATCGGCCACCACGAGGTTCAAAAAGCCCTGCACCACGTTGAAACGGACGAGCTGTGGCACGTTTTTCACCAAATGGGCACCCAGTTCCTCGGCGATTTCGCCCGGTTTTTTCTTCGCAAAACGGGTGAACGGGAAGGTGACGATGGTATAGTCGCCCTCGAATTCCTTGCGGGTGACGGAGGGTGCGGCCTGCTCGGCAGTGATGGTTTCGCCATAGAGTTCTTGAATGGCGGCGATGACGGCGGACTGGATGAGGTCGGTGATGGTCATTATTCCTTTTTTGAAATGGAGCGCAAAAATAGCATTTTTAGTTCCCTGTCCTATCTTTGTGAAATGCGCCAATTCGCCATCTCCGACATCCACGGCTGCAACATCAGCTTCAATGCCCTGCTCGACCAAATCGGCCTGACCACTGCCGACGAACTGTACCTCCTCGGCGACTACATTGACCGTGGGCCAGACTCCAAGGGTGTGCTCGATACAATAATGCACTTACAATCAACGGGTTACAAAGTTAGGTGCTTGATGGGGAACCATGATGAGGCGATGGTGAAAGCACTTTATGATTTCGAGTTTTGCGAGTCCTGGCTCGACAAATGGGGCGGGAAAGAGACGGTTGCCAGTTTTGAGGCTTACTCCGTCAACGAAATACCCTTAACTTATTGGCAATTTTTGGAAACCCTCGAACACTATATTGAACTAGATGATTTCCTGTTGGTGCATGCTGGCCTGAATTGGTCTTCACCCAAGCCGCTCCAAGACTTGGAGGGCATACTCTATGCTAGGAATTGGTACCACAAAATCAATTACGATTGGTTGGATGGAAAGAAAATATTGCACGGACATACCCCTATTGTACAACGAGAAATGCTTGAAATGCTTGAACAATTTCCCTTCAAGCATTACCTGAATTTAGACAATGGCTGCGTTTATGACCGTTACGGCGATGGCAGCTACCACCTCGCCGCCTTCGACATGACCAACCGCCAGCTCTTTTTCCAAAAATGCTTGGACGATGTGAGCGGGTATTGGGCGGGGCGGTGAGGGTTTAACCTACTTTTTGGTTTTCAAGGATTTGGTTTGCTCCAGCAGCCAATCTTTTGCAGCTACGACTTTCATGGTTTCCAATTCGGTGGCAATTTCAACTGTTGCAAGTTCTTTGCGGCTCAATTTTGCATGCATGAGTTTTTGAAGCATCAATACAAAATTCGAATATAGTTCTTTGTGGTAGCCTATGATTTCCTTCCTATTCAAAAAAGCTTTAAAACTCTGCAGCAGGCTAGTCAGTGTTTCATACTCTTTTTGCTCAAAATACATCCTTGAAAGCAGGGTTTTTGCAGCACAGGTGGTCAGTGGGTCTTTGCCATAATCTGTGGTTGAAAGGTAGAACATGGCCTGTTTATAGTCATGTTTTTCATAGTGCAGAAAAGCGTAATTGTACCTAAAAAGGCCCTCCTGTAATTTCTCGCTAAGCAGGTTTTTGTACTGGTTGATAAAATCCTCCACCTTGTCGAATTCGCCCAATCTGATGCCCGAAATGACATAATTACTATAGGTGGAAGGTGAAAAGAACCCATTTTCTATAAAAATGCCAAGCTCAAGCCCGCCTTGATAGAGTTCAAAGACCTCTCTCAGGTAGCCTTGGTCTCCCGTGTTCAATCTTCGGATGCAAAAATTGATGGCAAGCATATACAGGTCACGCAGTTCGGATGCTTGAATGGAGCGGCCACTATTTGAAAGCAGACGTTTCAGTTCGTTGAAGGAATCAATATTTTCTGCATTCGACAATGCTTGATAAGCATGGTAATAGACGGCAATGGAAGGTTCCTCATTGATTGGATTGCTTTGCAGAAAGGTCAAAACATCCGGCAGCAAGCCGGGACTGTAATTGGTTCTGGCAACTGCTTTTTGGCTGAGCAAAAGACAGGCATTTTTCAGTTTTTCATAAATATAAGCGGTGTCTTGTGCGTCAATTAAAGCTTGCAAATTGAAATCCTTGCTTTTGCCCATCACATTGGCGCTATTGTATTCCTCAAACTGGATTTCGTAAGCCTGCCTGAAATATTGGCTGTTTTTCACATTATTGCTCTCGTGCAAAGCCTTGGTTTCGTCCAATTTTGCCCTATGTTGATTTGATAACAGATGGTTCTGGTACGCCTTCAGCAACGAAAGCCTGAACGAAATGCCATCGCCTCGCCACTCTTTCCATGCGAGGTATTCTTCCACAACCTTCAACAGGTAAGAGCTGAGGTAGTGCAGTTGCTGCATGTTGAACGCCGACTTGGGATAAATTGCCTTGAACACTTTTTCTTTCTCAAGCCCCTTCTCTTTTACGTTCAAATGCCGTCTAAAGTGTTGGAAGAGTTGAATCACATCTTCATGTT
>JADLHE010000134.1 GCA_020848965.1 Saprospiraceae bacterium | reverse complement strand
TTGTACTTGGTGATACGCTCCAGTTCTTTGTTGGCAGCGGTCATGGCGTCGTTGCCGACAAAGGCCAGTGTGGACTTCATCTTATGACTGACCCTTGTCAGTTCATCCCAATCCTCTACCGCCGCCAACTCTTGAATCTTACCCATTTCATCCGGCAACTCCTCCAAGAGCATGGCCAGCATGGTTTGAATCATATCCTCATCGTTGTCGGCCATGAGGCGCAGATAATCAAGGTTGATACAGTTGCTTTTGACTTCCATCAGCTTTGTGTTTTAACGTATTTAGAAATCTTTAAAAATAGGTCGTCTGGCTCAAATGGTTTCAGCACAAAGTCGTCCATGCCATAATCCCTGAACTTGCCGTCCCTTGCCACATGGGCGTGGGCGGTCATGGCTAGAATGATCATATTGGCACGGTCGGGGGGGAAGGTTTCTCTAATTATTTTGGTTGCTTCATAACCGTCCATGATGGGCATTTGGATGTCCATCAGCACGATATCGTAGGTGTTTTCATGCAGGAGGTCGAGGGCTATCTGTCCGTTGTCTGCAATGGTGAGGTCAATATTTCGCCACTTGCGCTCCAAGGTCTTGCGGGCAACAAGTTGGTTCATTTTGTGGTCTTCGACCAAGAGCAGGCGGAAGCTCGCATCTTCTGGCAAAAGGTAAGCGACAGGCGCTTCGGGCGATTGAACCTTTGGTGAAAGCTCCTCCGCTGTTTCAAATATAAGGTCAAAAAAGAAAGCAGAGCCTTTACCAATCGTACTGTTGGCGCCGATCTTTCCGCCCTGTTGCTCTATGAGGTTTTTGCAAATGGAAAGCCCAAGCCCCGTGCCCTCGAATACCCGGTCTTTGCGCAGCACCCTTGTGAAGGTCTCGAAAATGGCCTCGATATTTTCCTCAGAAATGCCAATGCCCGTGTCTTCAATTGTGAACTTCAATTGAACACTGGAGCCAATATCGTGCAATTTCTCTATGCGCACCTTAACAAAGCCGTGGTCGGTGAACTTGATGGCGTTGCCAACGAGGTTGTACAGCACTTGGTTGAGCCGCAGTTTGTCGCCGCTGATGAACTGCGGCACGTCGGGGCTGGCGATAACCTGCAAATAAATGTCCTTCTCCTGCGCCTTGTACTGCATAACATTGATGAGGTTCTTCATCAACTCGCCCAAATCGAAGGGCTGGTTTTCGAACACCACCTTCCCGTTCTGTATGGCGCTTATTTCAAGAATATCGTTCACGACGCCGAGCAGAATTTCAGACGAGTTTTTGATGTTCTGCACGAGGCTGTTCTGCTCCTGGGGCATGTTCATTTGCAACAGGATATTGCTCATGCCCAAGATGGCGTTCATCGGCGTGCGCATCTCGTGGCTGATGCTGGCGAGGAACTGCTCCTTCATTTGGGCGCTCTGGCGGGCAAGGTCACGAGCCTTGCGCATTTTTTCGGCTTGCCGAAGCTCCGAAACATCCCGCAAAATGCAGTTGTAGCTTATGGAATCGTCTTTGACAATGAGCGTAGCCGTCATCATGCACTCCCGCACTTCACCAGTTTTGTGGGCAATGTTTATTTCAAAATCCTTGACCGCTTTTTGCGACTTCAGTTTCAAGAGAAACTCGTTCTTCCGCTCTGCCGGGTAGTACAAGGAGTGCGCATCGTTCATTGCTCGCAGCTCTTCTTTGGAGTAGCCAAAGACATCGGAAGTGGCTTGGTTGAAATCAATGAACTTACCCGTGAAGGTGCTGATGAAAATAGCATCTCTCGACTGGGTGAAAATCTCTTGGTAACGCTCCCGGCTTTCGTCCTTCTCCAACTCAGCTAAATGCCGTTCGGTGATGTCCTGTATGATGCCCTGATAGACGAGCTGCCTGCTCTCATCATGCCGAAGGGTGCATTGCACGAACACATAGCGATAGCCACCGTCGCGCTGTTTTATTTTGAGGTCTTTTTTCACATTGCCATGAATGGCAACCTCGTCATGTACCTCTTTCAAAACTTCCAGCGGACAATTCTTTTCTTCCAAACTGCTACCGTCTATCTCCAGCCTGTCCTCATCATGCCCGAATATCCTGTAAAGCTCGTCGGTTGCCGAGAAGGCACCAGTTTCGGGGAAATACTCCCAATTGCCAATACGGGCAATGCGCTGGGTTTCTTCCAGGCGTTTGAGCACCTTGGTGCGCTCTATGGAAAAACGGAGCGATTTGGAAAGTTGCTCGGAATCGAAGGCGCCTTTTACCAAAAAATCCTGCGCACCGGCTTTCACGGCCCTGAGGCCAAGCTCTTTGTCGGCGTAGCCCGTGAGTACGATGATGTTTTTTTGTGGAAATTTGGCGAGCAGCCTTTCCAGCGTTTCGAAGCCCCGGCTGTCGGGCAGCGTAAGGTCGAGCAAAATGGCGGCGAACTCCTCCCCTGTCTCAAGGGCAGCGATGGCATCGCCAAGGGTAATCTTGTTGATTACCTCACAGTTTTGCAGGTCTGACTCCAAAAGGTAAATCTCCACCAAGCGAGCATCGCCGGGGTTGTCCTCCACCAAGAGAACCTTGCTGGTAGTTACGATAGTGGACGCTGATACCATGTGGTGCCTTTTGTGCAGCTAAGAAACTGTTTCTAAAAACAAAGCGGAGGGCAAATCATTCAGTTGGCTCTTCTTCATCGGGGTCGTCATCTGTTTCAAGTTGGCCCTTGGGCATAAAAATGAAATTGGCGCCCAATTCACTCAAGACGAACAAACAAAGGTCATCGTGATGGGAGTAATAGAGTGCCTGAAAGTCTTCCACCTTTTCCTGGGCAATCAACTGCTTGGTGACGAATTCTTCCAAAGTAGAGGCATTGACCGACCAATTCCCCTTAACGACCTCCTTATTCACGATATTTATGCCAATATCCACAATGTTCTGGTGAATAATGAAAATTGGAAACTTAGAGACATCCTGTACCCTGATGACCTCTGCCGCCTCAGACAGCGTATTCACATAGCCCGCCAGTTCTTTTTCAAGCCGCTTGTACAATGGTGTTTGGTTCATGTTGCGAAATT
>JADLHE010000133.1 GCA_020848965.1 Saprospiraceae bacterium | reverse complement strand
CAACAAAAATACAATTCATCAATCATCGAACTCCGCAGCAAGGATGCTCAAAACTTCCTGTACTGTTTCCTCTTCCAACTCTGTGCGGCGCACGAGTTCGTCGAAGCTGAGTTCCAACACGCTGCGAGCGGTGTCGCAGCCGATGCGCTTGAGTTCTTCGATGACCCAAGGCTCGATCTCGTCCATAAACTCGTCGAGGTCAACGTCGTCAATCTCCTGACCGTCGGTGTTGCGGTAAACGTCAATCTCAAACCCGGTCAGTTTGCTGGCCAGTTTGATGTTTGTACCGCCCTTGCCAATGGCGAGCGACACTTGGTCGGGGTCGAGGTAAACGCTCGCCCGCTTGTTGGCGGAGTCGAGGTCAATGCTCGTCACCTTGGCAGGCGTCAGCGCCCGCTGGATGAAGAGGCTCTCGTTGTTCGTATAGTTGATGATGTCAATGTTCTCGTTGCGTAACTCCCGCACGATACCGTGGATACGGGAACCCTTCATGCCCACGCAGGCACCAACGGGATCCACCCGGTCGTCGTAGCTCTCAACGGCTACTTTGGCACGTTCGCCCGGTAGGCGCACGATGCGCTTCACTGCGATGATGCCGTCCTCGATTTCGGGCACCTCTTGTTCGAGGAGTTTTTCGAGGAAGGAGTTCTCGGTGCGGCTCACCACCACCACGGGCGTGTTGTTCTTCATTTCCACGTTCTTGATGACGCAGCGAACCATGTCGCCCTTGCGGAAGAAGTCGCCCTTGATGGTTTCCTGTTTTGGCAAAAGTAGTTCGTGGCCAGTGGCGTCGTCCACGATAAGGAATTCCTTTTTGATGATTTGGCTTACCTCGCCCACCACCATATCGCCCACACGCTCCACGTATTTGCGGTAAACATCGTCCTTCTCCAGTTCCATGATCCTCGAAATCAGCGTCTGGCGGGCAGCTTGAATGGAGCGACGGCCAAAGTCTTCGAGGAAAAGCTGTTCGTAGCACTCCTCGCCAATCTCGTAGCTGTCGTCAATGGACAGGGCCTCGGAGATGGAAACTTGGCTGCGATCGTCCGTCACCTCGCCGTCTGGCACGATTTGGCGCACCCGCCAAAGCTCCAAGTCACCCTGCTGGGTGTTGACGATGACGTTGAAGTTCTCGTCGGAACCGAATTTTTTCTTAATCAACGTGCGGAACACGTCTTCCAGCACCCGCACCATCGTAGGGCGGTCAATGTTCTTGCTGGACTTGAAATCGGAAAAGATATCTACTAAACTGATCATCCTTTTCTCAATAATGAATGATGAATGATGAATGGCGAATGATGGTGCTGAACATGGCCGATTTTATGGCGGCCATCTACCTTCATTGACCATTGATATTAAAAACTGATGACAATCATTGTCTTTTTTACCCCATCGTAGGGAAGCTCCGTTTGAACTTCCTGCTTTTTCTTCTTTTTGCCTTCGAGCACCGTCACGGTTTCTGCGATGGTGAACCCGGTGTCGTTGGCAGCCGTAAGCGGCCCAGTTTTGATGCTTCCGTCGGCCAAGGTGACTTCCACTTTCCGGCCAATGTTTTTCAGGTACTGGCGCTGGAGCTTCAACGGGCGGCCCAAGCCGGGCGACGAAACTTCCAAGGTGTAGCTTTCGCCCAACCAGCCAGCTTCGTCAAAATGGTGCTCCAGGTAGCGGCTTATCTTCTGGCATTTTTCCAGCGTCAGGCCGCTGTCACAGTCCACGAACACCTCCAGCTTGTTGGCTGCACTGAGGTGGTGGTCCACCAAGAAGCAGTCCTGAAAGCCTTCCTCCGCAAACTTAGCAGCTAGCAGCTGGTGGATTTTTTCTTCGACAAAAAAAGCATCTACGGCCATAAAGTAAAAGAGGGAACTTTTGTTCCCTCTGTCGTTTGATTTCGCAAAGCGGGGCAAAAGTAAACAGTTTTGGCGAATTTGCCAATTTGCTTGAAAAATAAGGGGAAAATTGATTGAAGCAATCTAATCTAGATAGGGAACCTCACGCATTAGGCACTATTTTTTCTATTATAGCAATGCGTGCTCCCCGCCTTTACACTCATCACTTAAATCTTCTTAATGCGAAAAGCTCTTCTACGCACTGCCTTGGGGTCAGCACTTTGCCTGACACTATCCCTGCCGTCTTATTCCCAGAGTGTTTGTGATTGCGTTGGTGCGGGCAACTGCCCCTCCCCGATTAACGACAACAGTACCACCATAGTCGAACTGCCAGTCAATTTGCCCGGCAACCCCGAACTTGGCTCCTGCCCTCTGGAAAAGGTCTGCATCACACTTACGCACACTTGGATTGGCGACCTCAGCATCAGCCTCGAATCACCCAACGGCGAGCATTACCTCATTATGGCCGATTTTGGAAACAATTATGGCGAATGCGGTAATCAGCAGGACAATGCCGAGTTCTGCATCGTAAGGGGGACGAATCATCCCTTGACAAACAATACGGAATATATCTGCAATTCCACAACTTGCTCATTAGGCACTTGTTGCCTTAATGGAGACTGGACGGTTCCTTGTGGCGACTACATCAATAGTCCATTGACAGATGCTACAAAGGCACCGCACTGCGACCTGAACGACTTCAACCTGCCTGGCGCACCAGCTAATGGCGTCTGGAAATTACTCTTCTTGGACGTCTGCCAAATGGACATCGGCACACTCGTCAATGCTTCCTTGGGTTTCGGTTGCAGTGGCAACACCAGCGGTACAGGTTGCGAAGCAAACGGCGGGGTGCTGAACACGGATGACGCTGTGTTCTGTGGTGCCGACCAGTGGGACATAGGCCCTCATTATTGCTGGAATGAACCTTCCGCTGACTATTCGTATGCCTATATCATTGCTAAAAACGATACCATTCTGGCTCATTTGCCGCAGCCTGACCTTACTGGGTATCCGCTTGGGCAGTACGAAATATGGGGCTTTTCTTATGCCTCTTCGGCAGAAAATCAACTCTCAAGCCTAGTGGGCAGTTCGTTACAGGCCAACATAGCCTTGTTCGACTCCGGTTCTGCGCCATTTTGTGGCGACTTTTCCATCAATGGCTTTAATGCTACGGTAGTAAACTTGCCCAATGCAGACCTTGGCCCAGACTTGGTGCTCGATTGTTGGGAAACTTCGCATCAGTTAAGCCCAGTGGCATATTCTACGGGCAATAATTTCTCGAATAAATGGACATTGCCCTCCGGCCTAACCATTCCCAATCAGAGCAATATCTTGGCCGCAAGTTCTGGGACATATATCTTCTCGGTGAGTGATACTATCAATGGCTGTGCCGCCAGCGATACTTTGCAACTCACGATTCCACCGCCACTCATCGCCAGTATTGCTACGCAAACTGCCAGTTGTGACCAAGCGGATGGTGCCGCTTCAGTTGGTTTGCAGCCGGGCATCAACAACGCTACGTTTAGTTGGAGCAACGGGGCTTCTACCCAAATTAATAGCGGGCTATCCCAAGGCTGGTACAGCGTCACCGTTTCCGATGCATATTGTTCTTATCATCAGAATGCGTATGTGGACGAGAATCGTACCTGCAAGGTGACCATCAGGGGCAAAATCCTGAACGATGGAGATAATGCCGATTGCCTGACCGATGCCAATTCGGTTGGCGTGGAATGCATTATGTTGCACTTGATGCCTGCCGATATTTACACCT
>JADLHE010000132.1 GCA_020848965.1 Saprospiraceae bacterium | reverse complement strand
TTGGAACATTTCCTCAAAAATGCCGCTCATCACCTTCACGATATGGGAAGATGGATTGGGCGTCCAGCCGGGGTATTCGTTACCGAATTTGACCTTGGCGCCCGCCAATTGCAGCGTGGCACGGATGGCGTGGGCGAGGTCCAATTTCTCGGAATCCACGGAGCCACGGGTCAGGCATTGGATGCTGAATTGGCCATCTTTGACCAGTACCCGGCTGAGGTTGTTCGAGGTCTGCACGAGGTCTTCCACATCGGGACTCATGCGGTGGATGCCGTTAGCGCAAGCGTAAATGACGCCCAGCAACCTGTTTTGGAATGGCTTCGCCAAGACCGTGGTGGGCATGTCGCTTGCTTCGCAAACAACGGCCAATTCCGGGTCGGTGGTGGCATATTCCGCTTTGAGTGCAGCGGTTTCTTTTTGGATAAACGCTTGAAAACCAGCCAGTTTTGCCGCAGGCACCACCGCCACAGCGAAGCACTCTCTTGGAATGGCATTGCGCAAGCTGCCCCCATCCATGCTGGAGACCCGTAGCCCAAATTGCGCAGCAGCCGAGGATAAAATACGGTTGCAAAGCTTATTGGCATTGCCCCTGCCGAGGTGAATATCGGTGCCGGAATGCCCGCCCGTCAAGCCTTTTACCCCGATTTTGAAAGCGGACATTGCCGCAGGCACCGGCTCTTGGCGGTATTTTCCCTCGCCCGTCACGTCAATGCCGCCAGCGCAGCCGATGGTCAGTTCCCGGTCGTCCTCGGTGTCGAGGTTGAGCATGTATTTGGCGGTGAGCAGGCCGCCTTTCAAGCCCTTGGCTCCGGTGAGGCCCGTCTCTTCGTCAATGGTGAACAGGGCTTCGAGGGCAGGGTGGGGGATGGTTTTGGATTCCAAAATGGCCATGATACTGGCCACGCCAATGCCGTTGTCGGCACCAAGGGTTGTGCCGTCGGCCTTGACCCAATCGCCGTCCACGAGCATTTTGATGCCCTCTTTATCGAAGTCGAAAACCGTGTCGGCGTTCTTTTGGTGTACCATGTCCAAGTGGCTCTGGAGCAAGAGCGTCGCCTTGCCTTCCATGCCCTTGGTAGCGGGCTTGGTGATGATGACGTTGCCCACTTTGTCCACTTTCACGGGCAGTCCGAGCTTTTTGCCGAAATTTTTGATGAACTCAATGACCCGCTCTTCCCGCTTCGAGGGGCGGGGCACGGCGTTGAGGTCGGCGAAGTGGTTCCAAAGTAATTGGGGTTCGAGTTGGCGGACGGTGGCTGACATAGTTTGATTTAAGATTTTACGAATGACGATTTACGATTGGGACTTCCGGGGCGAAGATAGGGCTTATTGGCTGCTAAAAAAATACCGATGCGCCCAGCAGGAACGAAACTTCTTGATGCACGAAATTGCTTTTTTTGGTTTCAAAAACGGCATGGTCGGCATGGTCGAGGCGGATTTCCTGCTGCAGCACGAAGGGTTTGAGCTTGAATTTTCCGGTCAAGGTATTTGAAAAAATATCTGAGCCAGTATAACCGAACCAATAGCCTTTGGGGTCGTGCAAGATTTCGGAACGGAGGTTGAGGGAGAACCTTGGCGTGAACTGCTGCTGAAAATAAAGCGCCAAGCCCTGCCAAGCCGATTTCCCATTTGCTATATGGTCTGAAAACATCAGGTACAGTTCCCAACCAAGCTTGAATTTATCGGAAAAAGCATAATCCCCATAGCAATCCGTCATGAAAACCTGAATGGTGTCACCATCGTTGCCGGTTATAAAATTAGCGGTGGCGTTCAGTTTTTCACTTGCATAATTGGCTTGACCACCCAAGTGCTTGCCCTTGTTTTCCTCCACCCGGCGATCGCTATCGGCGAAGACGCCGAGCATGAACGACCAGGTTTCGTTGGGCGCATAGTCCATGCGCAGGCCCGTATAGGAGGCAGGTATGATGGTGTAGATGAAGGTATTGCTATAGTTGCCATTGGAGCCGGGTTCCGTCCATTCGTAATTAAAATGGGTGGTGAAGGCGCCAAAGCTCGTTTTCCATTTATCGTTCAGCTTCAGGTAGGCCTGACCCTGAATCAAAAATGAATAGTCTTCGCCTTCGGAGGAGTAGAGCTGCTTGGCCCTTTCCCCAGCGCCAAGTTCCAACAGAAAGCCCCAACGCTTAAACTCGCCTTCTGTCAGCAGGTTTATCCAGCCGAGGCCAGGCCGGGCATGGGCATAGCTGGGAATGGTGGAGGAAGCGGTTTTGTTGAGGCCATACCGGAAATAGAGGTCGGCATTGCCACTTACGCTGAAAGGGCTTTTAGCCTGCATCGTGTCTTGCTGCGCAAAAAGCAATTGGCAAAAAAGCATTGCCAGCAGCATCGAATTAAATCGCATAAAAAAAGTTGGTCGTTCGTTATAAATGGGATTGTTTTCAGCTGTTGTCGGGCGGGGATGCCCATCAAATCAAATCAGCCACGAGGTATAGATTTATGGCAATGAACACGAACAAGGTGGCCCAAAACGAAATCATTTCCAGCCGGTGCGCCCTGGCCTCCCGGCCAAAATGGTAGTTCCTCGAAATGACGATGACCATGATGACGATGAACAGGATGGCCCCGAATGTACTGATATGGATGAGGTCCACCAAGGTGGTCTGCGTGGTAGTGGGCACCACCGATTCCACGATGTATTTGTTGCCCACGGCGGCAAAAAGCCCGCCCACGGCCAAGCCGATGCGGGTATCGGTGTCGTGGGGCTGGATAAGGAACACCAACAGCGCAATCAAAAAGGCCACATAGACCCCCGTCACCAATTTGATAAAGGTCACCTTGGAATGGCTGCGGGTGAGGAAGATATTTGCTGTCACGGACGGATAAACGCTCTCCCCGGAAAGTGTCGGGTCACCATAGGTGGTGTTGTAGCGGATGCTATTGGATTTAACCCGAAAACTGTCAATAATCCATTCATCCAAGGCCAAGGAATCGCTGATTTTCGAGTTCTCAATATCAGCGGTATAGGCTAGTACCGTGGTATCGTGCAGGGCTTCTTCCAGGTTGATGGTCAATACTTGTCGGTCGAATGGGAACAGCCGCACATCCCAATCCTGCAAGATTATGGAAGTACATTTTTTCTGCATCCAATTGCCGTCCTCGATTTGCTCCAGGTTGTAGTTGCTGAAATTGGTTCGCTTGGAATGGGTGACTTCCTGGGTTTCTTCAAAATTCAGGCTATCGTTTTGGTAAATGGTCCAAGTCCAGAATTCGGCGGTATAGCAGCCATCGCCGATATTGAAGTCGTAGAGGTTCGTGATATAGAGGCCCACCATGGCCGTGTCCTTTTGCCCAAAAAGGTTCAGGGCAGTAAACAGCGCTGCGAGGGCGATTAAATACTTGTAGTTCATAGTAGTTTGTTAGTCCAATGGCGGCAAAAATAACATTTGCTATCCGAAAAGCGCCAATTCCGAAGGAAGAAGGGCTAAAGTGCTTCGATTGGGTGACGAATGACTGAGGAGGTCAGAGGCGAGGCATCAAAATGGTGGGGGCAGGTTTCAGGGTTTCAGGTTTCAAGGTTTCAGGGTTGCAAAACCAGTCTTGTTGTGGTTCACCATGAAAAGCGGTTCTTGCTTAGAACCAACCCATTCCCCTGAAACCTGAAACCAACAACCTAAAACGCTTCTCCTAAAAAGAAGTAAAGTCCCCGCTGCCTTTTCCCTGGCCCGCCGGAATTAGGCTGCAAGCCAAAAGCATAATCCACCCGGATGTTCACACGGGAGCTTTGGTTGAAAAGGATGCGCAGGCCGCCGCCCGCTGCCAAGTTGAAGCGGTCGAAGGCGAACTCGTCGCCAGAATGGAAAGCCTGTGCGCCGCTGATAAAGGCTACCAGCCCCAGCCGTTTCCAGACGTGCTTCAATTTGGTGGGTTCGCCCTCTTTCCAAAACGGCAGTCGGTACTCCGCCTCGAAGGCCGCCAAATCGAAATCCTGGTAAGTCCCACGGAAATAGCCCCGGATGAACTTGTGCCCATTGGTGCGGGAGAGCGCTCGGAAGGGGATGTCACCGTCGCTGGTTTGTATGCTCACAAAGCCACGCAGCGCCAGTGTTTGATTGGAAAACGTATTGATATATTGCCGGGCATCCAGCATAAAACGGGCATATTCGTAATCGGCCCCAAACCATTTGTGGTAGTGCAGCGCATTGAACTCCACGAGGCTGCCATGCAGTGGATTGGCCACAAAATCACGGGTATCATAGAGCAATTGGATGCCCGCTCCAGAGCGCCAGCCAGACACGGGGAGTTGCGTCAAACGGCTCGAATCGGCATTCAGGAAATGATAGGCATCGGGCACTGGCTCTACGTTGAACATCGTCTCCATATCGTACTGCAAACCGAGGTACAGCCCCTTGCCGATTTTGCGGAGCACCACCGGGGAAAACTTGATGCGGTCGGCCTTGAACAGCAGGTAGTTCAGGGTGTCTTTCGTGTCGTCTGTTTGCGAAGCAATGAGCATCCCCGCATCATTGCCGATGCCGTAATTGCGGTCGGTGTAATGGTTGTAAATGGCTTCGCCACGGGTGCGCCAGCGGTTTTGCGAAGTAAAAAACTCCCAACGGCCCTCGACGAGCAACTGCTTGGCGGTGGTGTAAACCGTAAAAAACTCCAACTGCGAAAGTGGGGTGGTGGGGTCGCCTTTCCTGAAATCAAAGTATTTGATTCCGATGACGCCCAGCGTCAATTTGGTTTCTGGCGAATAGCTGATGGCGGGGAACACATCGAGCTTTCGGGGCTTTTTTAGCTGCGCAAGGCTGTCCTGAGATTGAGCGGTCGCTGCGAACAGCAATAAAACGACAAGGAATTGGTATTTAATAGATTTCATGTCGGGGAGTTTTCGGGAAAGGTACGCTGGCTTTTTGGGCTTGCCAATGAAAAATGTCACACTAAAAATCGCTTGCCATCTGGTATTAAACGCAAAGCCGCAAGGGCGCAAAGTCGCAATGGTTTTTATGATTGAACTTTGCGCCTAGGCGTCTTTGCGCCCTTGCGTTTAAAAGTCCCAACCAACCCCACCATCTTTTTGCCCCTCCATTAAAACAAAAAACAGATTGCTGCGATTAAAATCAAGCAGTGTGTGCAAATTCGCCGCTCGAAAGCATCTACCGTAAAATTTTCAAGAAATGACCAAAGGCAAATTGTTCAAAAGGATATTCATCGCAGTAGGTTTCTTCCTGCGTCTCTTCATTGCGGCGCTGGTCGCCATCCCCTTCTTTTTCAAGGACGAAATACTCGAACAGGTCAAAAAGACCGCCAACGAGCAACTCAACGC
>JADLHE010000131.1 GCA_020848965.1 Saprospiraceae bacterium | reverse complement strand
TAGCAATGGTGCTGAACACGGCACCTGAGCCATTGTCGATATTGTCCATAAAGTCAGGGCCATGAACAACTCCTTCGGGGTCGTCGGAAAGCCCTGTTGAACCAAAGAATTTATCCGATTGGTATTCAATCAAAGGGTTTGCGCTATAAAACTGTGCGTTCAAAAGCGGGTCCAAGGACGGGTCGGTGCTGAAGCCGTTGAGGTACTCGGCGTTAATGGTTGCCAAAAGTGGGTATGGTTGGTCGTAGGTATTGTTGTCTGGATTGGGGTCTGCTTGGTAATCTATGACGAAGTTAACATCTTCGCCCTCCAGCAATCCTGACAAATCTGCTTGAATTTCGATATAATTATAGCCGAAAGCAGGCAGTTCAGTTTCTAAGGTCAAGTTTTGCGACCAAATGGCTGTGCCAGATTGATTCTCAGCTTTTATCAACATGTTGGTTCCTACTGGAATGGCCGTGCAGCTTTCGTTGTTGATGCCTACAAAGAAACCAGCGATGGTAGAAAAGCATTCTTGGCTGCTTGGAAATGCAAATACTGAAATATCATCCGATTGAAAATCTGCAAAATTGTAGGCAACCCATGAGAAATTGTTCTCCTCAACATCATCCTGAAATTCCAAATCAACGGTGATGAGGTTGAAGCCACCTTCGTTGCTGGAATACCAATCGTCAATCGTCACAGTATAGGTTTCACCGGGCGCCAAAGTTTGGTCAATTGGGATGGTCAAATCACTTAAATTTCCGTTTGTATCAGACAAGCGGATGCTGGCCCCCATTGAAGGCTCGTAGGCAACGCCACCCGCGTTGATGACCTCAAATTGGATGGGCAAAAGCGCTCCCAATTCACAAGTATTGTTGACTTCGTAGCTTGAATTTAATGAAAGATCGAGTAGGGTAGGGTTGGCAGTTGCTTCCAAACCAACCGCTTTCCACGCTTCCTGCACGGCCAATTGTTCAGGTGAGCCGTCCCCGAAAAGCTCTGCAGCAGCCAATAAGGAGTATGTGTAAAAATCAGGATAATCTGAGTTCTCCGTGAAATAGTTCCTGTTCACAAGGAAAACAATCTGCCCGGCCTTGCCCATACCGATGCCCGACACATTATAATTGTAGCCACCTTCATTGGTGCCTTGTTTTCCATCCACAATCATCGAAAACCAAAGGTTGCCGATGGAACTATTGGTATGCACATCGGAAAAATCATCCCAAAGAGCCCCCTTGTAGTAGTCGGGCATACCGACGCTGGCTGGGTCGTCCATTACCCGGAAGGGGCGTGCATCGGGTGTAAGCAAGAAGGAGTGGCCCAAATCCCAATCAAAATTGACCGGGTCGGCATTGCGCTCCAACATCTTCCCGAACATATCCGCCAAGCTCTCATTAATGGCCCCCGATTCGCTCGAATAGACCAAATGGGAAGTATAGTCAATCATTCCATGCGTGAACTCATGGCCCACCACTTCCAAAGTAGTCAATGGCCCGTAGGCACAATCGCCGTCCCCAAAATTGGTTTGCACCCCATCCCAAAAAGCATTAACCGGCCCGGCCCCGTTATTGTGTACCTGTACCATAAGCCCTTTGCCACTGCCATTGAGGCCCGACCAATCGAAGTCGCTCAACATCATATCATAGTATTCTTGGGCGCAATAATGGGCGTCCAAGGCCACTTCGTCCTTGTTGTCGTTGGTCAAATCCCAAGTGGAGTTGATGTTGGAAAAGATATTGCCATTGGCATCCATAACCGTAATCCCCTCGCCCCGGGTGGGGTCGTGAAGTTTGAAATTGGTGGGGCCAAGGCTGTCAGTGGTAATGTTTTGAATGCCATAGTAACGGGTTTTGGCAGTGCTTGGCACGCCTTCTTGCAAAATCAAAGGGAATTTGCAAAGCACCTTGCCCGTGTTGGCATCCACGAAAAATCGCTGTTTGTCAAAAGGGGCGGTGCTAGTCAGGTCCACCCTGTATGCCAGCCGCAGTGCTTCCGAAACTTTTGGGAAAGCTGGGTCAATCAGGCAAAGTTCTGGCTGCGGTTGCGAAGCAGCGTATCTCTTTGCTTTCATGGCTTGCTTCGCAAATGCAATAGCCGTTGCCGCATTCATCGAGGTTTCCGTTTTTACCCTAATCTTTGGCGTAAAATGGCCGGTAGCGCTGAGCACGCTTCCATTTTTTTCATGTAAAATATAAGTGCTGCCAAATACGGGGATTCCATTGTGTTGCTGCTGAAACCTGAAATGTTCAAAGCCATTGCTGCCCGGCACGCTTTCCATCAACACCATTTCAGAGCCAGCCGTGAGCTGCATTTTTTCGGCCATCTGCTCAAAAAAATTGTGGTGGCTTAGGGAGGCATCATGGTTTTCATAATTGCTGTACTGTGCCGTGAGCGCAACTTTTGAGCGTGACTTGCTTTGGCCGAAGGCAACCGTAAGTCCGATGGACTGGAGCAACAGGGCAATTAAGAGGATGTGCTTTTTCATAAATATGGGTGGGTTTTAATTGTGATAAGATGGCGAAATATAGTAAGCTTGGCCTATCCGTAGCTTGACCATTGGAAAAATAGTCAAGTGGTTTACCAAACTGCTTCGATTAGCGCTCAAATATTTATGCCAACAGCTTTTTCAATGCGTCAAATTTTCATGACCTTGCTGGCGAAAGGTCGGCCTATTTGAATTCGCTTCTGAATGGGCTGTTTCTGGAACAACCGTTTTGTGCAAAAATGAACGTCGAATACAATCCGAAATACCCATCCATGGATGATTTGCGGGACTTGGCCATGCGCCGAATCCCCCGTTTCGCCTTTGAATACTTGGATGGCGGCTGCAACGAGGAAGTTAACCTTCGCAAAAACACCCACGAAATCAGGGAGGTTGAACTGATTCCCTACTACCTCAGCCCGCACCAAAGCTCCGATACAAGCTGCGAATTGTTTGGCAAGTCCTACGATGCCCCGTTTGGCGTGGCACCCATCGGTT
Organism: Saprospiraceae bacterium; assembly: GCA_020848965.1. GTDB lineage: Bacteria > Bacteroidota > Bacteroidia > Chitinophagales > Saprospiraceae > UBA6168. The sequence continues at coordinate 5,055 of JADLHE010000131.1, read as the reverse complement.
TGCAGGGCCTCATTTGGCCCAATAGTCCTGAAATATTGGCGAAGGCTGCCGTGGCGCACAATATTCCCTTTATTTTAAGCACGGTCAGCACAGCCAGCATCGAGCATATCGGCAAGGTGACAAGCGGAAAATTCTGGTTTCAGTTGTACCACCCAAAAGAAAACCGCCTCCGTGACGACCTCCTCGACCGAGCCGAGGGCGCTGGCTGCGAAGTGCTGGTGGCGCTCTGCGATGTGCCCTCGTTTGGCTTCCGCCATAAAGATATTCGCAACGGATTGGCCATGCCACCCAGCATGAGCTTGCGCAATATCCTGCAAATCATGGGGCGGCCAAAATGGGCCATCAACACCCTGAAACATGGCAAGCCAAGGTTTGAAACGATGTTCCAGTATTTTCCCAAGAACTTGAATATCAAGCAGTTGGGAAAAACGATGAACGAAACTTTTGCCGGTAGGCTCAATGAAGAAAAACTGAAACCCATTCGGGAGCGCTGGAAAGGCAAGCTGGTGCTAAAGGGCGTGGCCAGTATGGAGGATGCCGAAATGGCCATCCGACTCGGCCTTGATGGCATCATTTTGAGCAACCACGGCGGCAGGCAATTGGATGCAGGGCAATCCACCATCAGCACCCTCCCGGACATTGCGCAGCATTGCAAAGGAAGGATAAAAGTGATGATGGACAGCGGTATCCGCACTGGGCCGGATATTGCCCGCACATTGGCCAGCGGTGCAGATTTTACTTTTTTGGGCCGCAGTTTCATGTATGGCGTGGCAGCCTTGGGCGATGAGGGTGCCCACCAAGTTATTTCATTGCTGAAAGTACAGTTGAAACAAGTGATGGAGCAAGTCTGCTGCGAGCAGGTGGCCGATTTTCCAAAGCATTTGGTGAAGAAATAAATTCAAAAATGACCAAAACGAAACCCAACTTCCAGCTCAACGACCCGAAGGTCATCAAGGGCTGGGCCATGTTCGATTGGGCCAACTCGGCCTATTCACTCACGATTGCAGTGGCTATTTTCCCAGCTTATTTCGAGGCCATCACGGCCAGGGAAATTGCCCCTTGGGGCATTGCCATGTACAATACCACCCTGTTTTCGTTGATAGTGGCGGTGGCTTATATGGTCATTGCCGTCATATCGCCCATACTTTCCGGTATCGCCGACAGCAGTGGACGGCGCATGGCCTTCATGAAGTTTTTCACCACGGTAGGTTCGTTGGCTTGTATTTCCCTTTTCTTTTTCGATGGGGAGCAGTTGCAATCTGGGCCAATGCTCTCCTTGGGCACTTTCGGGTTCCTAATTGCCACAGCGGGCTTTGGTGGCTCCATCGTGTTTTACAACTCCTATTTGCCCGACATCGTGACGGAGGAAAACTATAACCGGGTAAGCGCCCGTGGCTTCATGATGGGCTATATCGGCAGCGTTATCTTGTTGATAATCAACCTGATAGTCATCAGTTTTCCCCAATGGTTCGGATTGGAAGGGCATGGCACTTTGGCGGTTCGGCTGTCCTTCCTCATGGTCGGTTTGTGGTGGTTGGGCTTCGCCCAATACGCTTTTAAAAGGCTTCCTCCCGATGGTGACGGCCAACTTTCCTGGAAAGCCATTCGGGAAGAGGGCTATGCTGAGTTCATGGGCGTTTGGCAGATGGCCAAGCAGTTGCCGAACCTCAAGCGCTTCCTGCTTTCCTTCTTTTTTTACAGCGCTGGGGTGCAAACAGTACTGGCATTGGCTACGCTTTTCGCTGACTTAGAAATGAAAATGGAATCCAATGAACTCATCGTGGTCATTTTGCTGCTGCAAGTACTGGCGCTGGTGGGGGCATGGTGCTTCGCAAAACTGTCCGATGCCATTGGCAACAAGCCCAGCTTGATGATCATGCTGATTCTTTGGACGGTGGTGTGTGTGTTCGGTTATTTCGTGGAGGGGGAAACCCAATTCTATCTCATGGCCGCCGCAGTGGGCTTGGTCATGGGCGGGGTGCAGTCGCAGTCGAGGGCAACCTATTCCAAGCTATTGCCGCCGGGCGTGAAGGATACCACCTCCTATTTCAGTTTTTACGATGTTTTGGAAAAAGCGGCAACGGCGCTCGGTTCGTTCAGCTTTGCCATCACCGGGCAGATTTCAGGTGGGTTGCGGGTGGCCGTCTTGGTATTGGCGGTTTTCTTCCTCATCGGCCTCGTGATTCTGACAAGGGTAAAAATCGCACACGAAAAGGTGGGTTCTTAGTTGGTAGTTCGGCTGTTGGTAGTTCGGCAGTCGGTTCGACAGTTGTTTAGTCAGTTACGTGGTGGGTGGCAAGAGGATTTAGGACTCGTTAGTCTTCAAACTGACTGCACACTGCCATCCCGAAGGGTCGGGACAAGATCTGTCAAACTGCTAACTAGAACTTAAGGATGTGCCGCCACCCAGACCTCTCCATCTTCAAACACTTCTTTTTTCCAGATAGGAACCGTCTCTTTCAAAGTATCAATGCAATAGCGGCAGGCATCAAAGGCGGCGGCCCGGTGCGGCGCACTCACTGCGATGACGACGGCTGCCTCGCCGATTTCGAGCAGGCCCGTGCGGTGGTGCAAAGCGATGCGTTTCACGCCAAATTTATCAATAGCCTGCTCCGCAATCTTGCGCATTTCGGCAATGGCCATTGTTTCATACGCCTCAAACTCAAGCCGGAGCACGGGCTTGCCTTTTGTGGCATTGCGCACCGTTCCGATGAAAACATCAATTCCTCCGGCGTCGTCTGACTGGACAAATTCGATGCACGCTTGGGTTTGCAGTGCTGTTTCATTCAATTGAATATCAATCATTTCCATTTTGTGAATAGTGTTGATGGTTTCTTCGGCAAAAGCCAAAACAGTTCATCCCCCACTAACGGGTGGAATCAGGGCAACTTCATCGGAATCGTTCAACACAGCGGTTTCGGATGCGTATTCGCCGTTTATCGCCAGCTTGACGGCAGCCAGTTGGGCTAGGCCAGGAAATTGTTCCACAAGTTTGGCTCGTAGCGCTGCTATTGTGGCAGAATCAGGCAGTTCCACGTCCATGAATCTAGTGCCGGTGATTTCTTTTGCTATTCCAAAACTGAGCAAACTGATTTTCATTTATAAAGTGTTGATTCAATATTAGGTTGACATTGCAATTGCAAATCCATTGCTATTGCTGCATTGATTCACTTGCCAAATTGACTTAGCTCAAAATTGTGGTCAAAAATGCAGTATTTCTCATAACTGCAAGTACGATAATTGGCAAGTTATTTGGTTTTAGGGCAAGCTAAAGGCTATATCCCACAATCAATGAGATAAACTCACTCTTCAAAACCAAGTTTCCCCTCCAACGGCTTGGTACTCTAAACTGTTATTAAAGTTGATGAACAAGCCACTGTATTTACTAATAGATGATTCTGTCAGGTTATTTCGTGAAAGGCAGCTCAAGAAAGCGGTGAACACTGCCCTAATTGCATTAGAATTTGGTAAAAATGAAGGTTTGGATGAGGCTGGCCTCGCCAAAGTTCACCTGATGCTTTCCTTGATTTACAACACGAACGGCCTTTACCAGAACGACCCTTCCTTTTTCAAGAAAGCCTTTTACCACCTTGAAGTTGCAAAAGAAATTAACGAATCCAACCCAGAGAACGAGGCAACAACAGGTAGCAAACTGATTGAAGGCCAATATCACCTTAATATAAAGGAGTACGGAAAATGCTTGACTGATTTTGAAGCAGCATTTCATTTGGCCAAGTCTTTGGATTTAAAAATATTCGCACTTGCAGGTTTGGGTAACCTTGGCATCGCAAAAAACGACGTGAATTTTGCCTTGGCTCAAGCCCAAAAAATGGAAGAGTTGCTGGAGGGAGTTTCCCGTTCGAATGCGCCGCAGCTTTGGGCCGAGAAGTTTCAGATATACTCCCAGGCCTATATTTTACAGCAGGACTATTCCAAATCGTTGGAGATGAGCCAGGAATTGCTGCGCTTGTCGAAAAGCATTGGCGATGCAGAAAAGGAAGTGATTGCCTTGCGAAATATCGCAGTGGTTTGCGGCGTGAAATCCAACTACAAGATTGGGATGCAGTATTTTCTGGAAGCGCTCACCAAATGTGAGGCAATTGGCTTCAAGGAGATGCTGGTGCAGATTCAAATCAATATTGGCACACTCTACGCCCACCTATATAATTATGATGAAGCCATCAAACGGTATGAAAGCGTGTTGGGCCAATTCAGCGATGTGCTCGACCCCAAGACCAATACCGTGGTTTTCAACAATATGGGCAATATCTATTTGACTTCCGATAATCCACAAACTGCCCTCGACTACTTCAAAAAAGCCAATAAGCTGGCTTCTGACCACCAATTCGCCGACTTGCAGGCATATTCCTACGCACAATTGAGCCGCACGAAGATTGCGCTTGAAGATTTGGAGGAGGCAAAGCAGGACGCCCTGTCCGCTCAATCTTTTTATGAAAAAACAGGTGCTGTTTCAGGCAGGCAAATAAACCTTCTCAACCTATCCAAGATTGCTTACTCAGATGCAAATTATGAGTTGGCGCTCGAACACGCCTTGCAATCAGCCAATCTGTCCAAACAAATCAAGGATGATGCCTCTGAAATTAAGGCATACAAGCTTCTTGCCTTGATTTTCAAGCAAATGGGTGATTTTGCTATGGCGTATGAATACCAAGAACGCTATTCCAGCATTCAGGAAGAATTCTCGAAAGTGCAGCGTACCCGCCATAACCTCGATATGGAAATCAGGCATGCCATCCGGGAGCAACAGAAGGAAATTGAGCTGCTGATGAAAGAAAACGAATACCAATCTCAATTGCTCCTGCAGGGCGAGCAAATTGCCCGGCAGAATGAGGAGCTTTTGCGGGTGAATGAGGATTTGCGGCAGTTTGCCTACATCGCCAGCCACGACCTGAAAGAACCGTTGCGAATGATTAGTTCTTTTTCACAGGTCATCCACAAAATAGCAAAACCGCATTTGGCAGAAAAAGACCACGAATACTTCAATTACGTGTTCGAAGGCGTCAACAGGATGAACAACCTACTCGACGGCCTGCT
>JADLHE010000130.1 GCA_020848965.1 Saprospiraceae bacterium | reverse complement strand
TCATCAACCACATTGGTACAGTGAATACGATGCTGGAAGAATTAGCATTACAGTTGCAATGGGCAAACCTGAAAAGTGAAAAATTTTATCAATTATTGGCCCATAGTGAGGATGAAAGTTCGTCAAAAAGAATGGCAGTAAAACAACAAAACGGGGTGGGTTCCTAAATTGATTACCCTATCCACTATGCCACACTAATTTCATTCCGATGTGACACCATTTTACGATTTAAACATAAGATTTTTTTTAATCTTACAAATAAACACAAACAATTTCACAAAGGGATGACAGCTGAAGGTCCGCAAGCCTTCAGCTTTTTTTTTGCACTTCTTGAGCATATCATTAGCCAATAGCATAAATGTGACAAATAATAAAAACCGGTTCATGCCTGAAAAGCCCTAAAAAATATGCTCCAATGGGCCTAGGAATTCACTATGTCAATGGGCAAAGTATCATTGATACAAACAAAACGGGGTATCTTCACAAGGCTAGTGCTTCCTTCTCGGCCCTTTTCATGAACAATTCAGCCTCGGTTTGGAGTAACGTATAGCGGAGAACTATTCTACCTCTAACACCTTTTCCAGCAGCCCCTCCTCCACCAAATTCGGCAACGTGACCACCAGCCCCGGCGTCCGTTCCATTTCCCGTTTGATGGCAAAAATCGCCTCTTCGTTCCTCGCCCAACTGCGGCGGGCGATGCCGTTGTTCACGTCCCAGAACAGCATAGAATGCAGGCGCTGACTGGCAGCCTTCGAGCCATCGAGCACCATGCCGAAGCCGCCGTTGATGACCTCGCCCCACCCTACCCCACCACCGTTGTGCAGGCTGACCCAAGTTGCCCCACGGAACGAGTCGCCGATGACATTCTGCACGGCCATGTCGGCGGTATAGCGGCTGCCGTCGTAGATGTTCGAGGTTTCCCGGAAGGGCGAGTCGGTGCCGCTCACGTCATGGTGGTCACGGCCAAGCACCACCGGGCCGGCCAGTTCACCGCTGGCAATGGCTTGGTTGAACGCCTCTGCGATTTTCACCCGACCCTCGGCATCGGCGTAGAGGATGCGGGACTTCGAGCCGACGATGGGCAGGTCACGGTCGGCGTTTTTTATCCAAATGATATTGTCGTTGAGTTGGCCTTGGATTTCGGTGGGAGCAGTAGCCTTGATTTCCTCCAAAACCCGTGCGGCGATGGCGTCTGTTTTGTCCAAATCGGCCTTCTGGCCAGAGCAGCAGACCCAGCGGAACGGCCCAAAACCGTAGTCGAAACACATTGGCCCCATGATGTCCTCCACGTAACTGGGGTACTTGTACTCGCCCGTTTCCTTGTTCTTGAAAACATCGGCGCCGGCCTTACCCGCTTCGAGCAGGAAGGCGTTGCCGTAGTCCCAAAAATAGGTGCCACGGTCGGCCATCGTGTTCACGGCATTGGCATGGCGGATGAGCGTTTTGCGCACCTCGTCCATGAAACGGGGCTTATCGGAATCCAGCAATTGCTTGGCCTCTTCAAAGGTGAAGCCCGCCGGGCAATAGCCGAGGTCGTCAATATTGTGCAAACTCGTCTGGTCGCTCAGGAGTTCGACTTTGGTGTTTTCGGCCACCATTTTCTCCAATAAATCCACCACGTTTCCAGCGTAAATCAGGGCGATGGCCGTCCCGCTTTTGCGGCATTCTTCAATGCGGGCAATGAGCAAGTCGAGGTCACGATAGACGTTTTCCCGAAGAATGTACCCATCCACGATGCGCTGCTCGGTTGTCTTGTCGTCCACCTCGGCCAGTACACCAACCGCCCCAGTGATAACGGCGGCCTTGGCCTGTGCACCGGACATGCCGCCGAGGCCGCTCGTTACGAAGACTTTGCCCTTTAGGTTATCTGCCCCCAATTTGCGCAAGCGCCCTGCATTCAGCAGCGTGATGGTCGTGCCATGCACGATGCCCTGCGGCCCGATGTACATGAACGACCCCGCCGTCATCTGCCCGTACTGCGTGACGCCGAGGGCGTTGTATTTGTTCCAGTCCTCTTTTTTGGAATAATTGGGTATCATCATGCCGTTGGTCACCACGACCCGTGGGGCGTCCCGGTGCGAGGGGAAAACCCCCATCGGGTGGCCGCTGTACATCGCAAGGGTCTGCTTCTCCGTCATTTTCGAGAGGTACTGCATCGTGAGCAGGTACTGCGCCCAGTTCTGGAAAACAGCCCCATTGCCCCCATAAGTTATAAGTTCATGCGGGTGCTTCGCAACGGTGGGGTCGAGGTTGTTCTGAATCATGAGCATAATGGCCGCCGCTTGCTGGCACTTGGCAGGGTACTCCTCGATAGGTCGGGCATGCATTTCGTAATCGGGGCGGAAGCGGTACATGTAGATGCGCCCGTAGGTTTCCAGTTCTTCGTAAAACTCCGGGGCCAGCACGGCATGGTGCTTTTTATCGAAATAGCGCAGCGCATTGCGCACGGCGAGCTTTTTTTCCTCTTTGGATAAAACACCCTCGATGACCCGCTTGGGCGCATGGGAAACAACGGGGTCGTAGGGTTTCGGTGCGGGGAGTTTGTCTGGGATTCCTTGTCGAATGGAAAGTTGGAAGGGCGTCATATTTGGTATAAAAATTTGCGCCGCTGCCTGCCAGTTAGGCAAGCAGCGGCGTATTCAAAAAGTCTTTAAAAAAAGCTTTTCTCAGTTGAATAGATTGTCGTAGCTGCCACCGTCACCACGGCCTTGCTTTTCAGGGCGGGCTGCCGGGCGGTTCAAATCGAGTGAATCACCGGAAGACGCTGACTTGGGATTAAGCAACATCAAAGTGCTTTTCTCTTCCCATTCTTCCAGCATTTTCAGGCCCTCTTCCTGGAACACGCCTTGCTGGAGGTCAATTGAATCCATGAAATTGGCGGACATTTCCATGAAACGCTCCATCTCGCCCACCTTGCTGGCAACGTCGTCGGCGATGTTTTCAATGGCGGCATCGAACATGGCTCGCTTGTCGGGGTCACCGGAGATGACGCTCATGGCCGATTTCATGGCAGAATGTGAAGCACGAATGGCCTTGCGCTCCTGTTCTTTCAGCTTCACTTGGTCACGGGTGTCTTCCAGCAGGATTTCCGAGTTCTTGTACATTTTGTCCAAGATGCGGTACAGGATTTCCATTTTGCCGTGCAAGGCAGCGTATTTCTCGTTGGTCTCCTGCAAACGGGCAGCCTTGCGGGTGGCAAGCACCACTTGGCTCTCGTTGTTTTGTTGCTTTGCAACGCTGGCCAATTTCAGGCTGTTCTGAATTTCCAGGTTGTTATCGTCCATCAAGGTGCTCATCTTGCGGATTTGCCACTTCAAATTGCCAATTTGTTGGCTCATCTTGCCGAGGTTGTCCTGCAAGTCTTCCACATAGCTTTTCAGGATGCCGATGGGATCCAATTGCACGAAAATGCCCGTCACCCAGCGCATCACGCTCTTGTACATGTACCAGATGAGGTTGCGCATTTTCGGGTCGAGGATGACGTAAAGCAGGGCCGCCAATGCCATTAACATCAGCACTAAATACAAGGTGTTAGCAGCCAGGCCAACCAAAAAGGCCATATTGGTTGCAATCAAAAAGCCCAAACCACCTAGCACGGCAGTTAGGAAAATGGCCCCCGTCACCCCTTCTGGGCGTTTCCAAAATGACTTCTTCTCGTAGGTCGGAGGTGCGATATCAGACATATTGAAATTGTTTGATTGTTAAATTGCTTGATCGCTTGGCTGTGGGTAAAACATCCCAGCAATCAAAAACATGGCAGCAAAGTAAAGCTGAAATGCAGGATTTTTGTCAAAAATTACCTGTGTTCATCGTTAAAAATCGGACGAAGGCGGTTTTGCAGGCCATTTTCATAAAAATCGGCGCATCAAAAGGTCGGTTTGCAGGTCATTGCCAAACAGGAACGGGTGGCTGCCAAACACTTCAAACCCTTTTTTCTCATAAAACCGAATGGCCCGTGGGTTGTGCTCCCAAACGCCCAGCCAGACAAATTCATAATTGTTCGCCTTTGCTACCGCAATGGATTTTTCCATCATAGCCTCACCAATGCCCTTACCATAAAAGGCAGGCAGGCTGTAAATGCGTTGAATCTCAAGGCATTTCTGACCAAAATCCTCCCCTTGCGCAGCGGGGTGATTCAATTTCAGATAGCCCGCTATCTCGCCGTTTTGCTTCGCAAAAAAGAACTCGGAAGCCTCGTTGCGAAGCTCCATTTCCAACACCTCCAAGACAAAGGCTTGAGAAATATAGGCATTAAAATCAGCGGGGTCATTGTCCGCCTCAAAGGCCGCTCGAAACGCTGCCAAGCCTACCTCCAGTAGAAGCCCTGCGCTTTCCACCCCAATTTTTTCAATTGAAATTTCCATATCCAGTTTCAAGCATCAGCCATAAATCTCCTTCCTGCTTGCCTTCAAGGTGTTGATAATCAACGACATAACGGTCATTGGCCCAACGCCGCCGGGTACGGGCGTGATGAAACTGCATTTTGGTGCCACCTCATTATAAGCCACATCGCCCACCAAACGGCTGCCCTTTGGGTGGCTTGGGTCGTCAATGCGGTTGATACCTACGTCTATCACCACAGCGCCTTCTTTTACCATGTCGGCAGTCACGAACTCCGGCTTGCCGATGGCCGCCACGATGATGTCGGCTTGCGCTACTATTTCTTTCATGTTTTTCGTGCGGCTATGAACAAGCGTCACCGTGCAGTCGCCGGGGTTGCCCTTGCGGCTGAGTAGAATGGCCATCGGTGTGCCCACGATATTGCTTCGGCCAATGACGACGGCGTTCTTGCCAGCCGTCGGCACATTATAGCGCTCCAGCATGGTCATGATGCCAAAGGGGGTTGCGGGCAAATAGCTTGGCAAACCCAACGCCATTCGTCCAAAATTGACGGGATGAAAGCCGTCCACGTCCTTTTTCGGGTCAATGGCGAGGGTCACGTTCTCCTCGTTGATATGCTTTGGCAACGGCAGTTGCACGATGAAGCCATCTATATCCTCGTCTTCATTGAGGTGGTTCACCACTTCCAGCAGTTCTTCCTCGGTGGCATCGGCGGGCCTGCGCACGAGCGTTGACTTGAATCCCACATCCTCGCAGGACTTCACTTTATTCCTGACATAAACCTGGCTGGCAGGGTCATCGCCCACCAGCACAGCGGCGAGGTGCGGGATTTTGCCGCCAGCAGCCTTGATTTTTTCGACTTCTGCGGCGATTTCTGATTTGATGAGGTCGGATAGTTTTTTACCGTCAATGATGGTCATAAGTTGGCAATGTTTGGTTGGATGATTTACAAGCCGCTAAATTAGAAAACGGATTGAAAGAAGGGCATGGTGCTCTAAAAGTAACTGATGAAAGTCGTTTCCCCCTCAGGGAAACATCAACTTATACTCGGTGCGGATTGGTTTTGAACAAACAGGAATTTAGGGCGAAACTCCCCAAGTGACTAATCTCTCCCGATGAGCCGACAAAGGCAGTACTCCTTGTTGATTTGCACGACCTGGCGCTATTTTCGGTAAAACCCATTATGGTTAAGGGTTCATGGGGCGGACTACCATGGAAGCAATGTCATTATTCATCCTTTTCCGTTATGTTTGCAGCTCAACTACATCAAACTCGTTAACATGACCTCTAAATTTATTGCAGTTCTTTTTGTCCTCTGCCTACCACTTTTCCCAACGCTCTATGCCCAAGATTGCTTCAATGAAGCTATGCTAAAAGCGGCCAAGCTTCTCAATAAAGGAAAAAATGAGGAAGCTAAGGCCACAATGGAGGCCGCAAAAAAATGTCCCGGAGCCAATGTCACCTTGCTGGAAGAATATATCAGAAGGGTAGATGATTATGACTTGGACTACGTCCCGAACAAGTTGGACGAATGTCCCAATGAATTTGGTGCCAAGGAAACCAAAGGCTGCCCCTGTGCAGAGACTTATCGTTGGAAGGGTATAGATTATTATTACGATGGGCTAGTGGACAGCGCTTCAATTTATTTTGGCTTGGCCAAAGAATGTAGCGATTTGCTAGACCAAGCGGATATTGCAACATGGGAAGGCAAAACGGCTTCTAAAAAAGCTGAAAAGGCTCTCGTTAAACAAGTTGACAACGAAATTTTCAATGTAGTCCAACAAAAGCCGGAATACCCCAATGGCGAAATGAGTATACTTCAATTCATCGGCGACAATGTCCACTATCCGCCTTTGGCAAGGGAAAACGGGGTAGAAGGCACTGTCTATGTCAGGTTTATCATTGAAAAAGATGGTCAAGTTAGCCATGTTGAGGTCATTCGGGACATAGGTGCTGGTTGTGGCAAGGAGGCGGCACGAGTTGTCAGGAAAATGCCCCTTTGGGCTCCCGGAAAACAGGATGGCCAGTATGTTCGGGTCTTCTTTACCCTGCCTGTGAAGTATAAATTGGAATGAAAGATTGGAGGGCGGAATTCATTCCGCCAAGCCTTGCATCATCAAATTCGGAATAAATTCCGCCCTCCAAGTTCACCTCACCTCAAACGCCTTTTTTTCCTTCCCCACCCCACTGATTCTCAACGACTTCCACCCCTTCGGAAGCTTGGTTTTCTGCTGCACAATGCCTTGGTCGGTGATTTCCAAGCCACCAAAACCGCTCAGCACGGCCTGCAAGAAACCGCCCGCTCCCGTCGCAAAATAAGGGTTCATGCCACCCGCTGTTTCCGATATCACCCCAAATGGCGGCACCTCGTTCGGTTTGTAGCAGCCGGGGAATAGCGACGCTGCCTTTTCCGAATCACCCAGTTTCGCATACAACAAAACGAGGATGGCGTTGCCCATCGCAGGGCCTTCCGGCGACATGTGGGGCAAATAGTAGTCGAGGTCACGTCGGATGTCTTCGGGTTTACTGACGATGTTCAGAGGGTAGGCGAGCAGGTTTGCATCAGCCTGCTTTATCATCACACCGTCATAGGTGGCGTTCTCCTTGGTCGTTCCATCGGGGAATTTCAGGATGGGGATATTATCGGCCACATGCTCCCAATCAGGGTTGGGCGACAGGCCGAGTTCCCTTGCGGCTTGGGCTGCGTACCGCAATGAGGTAATCGCCATGCCGTTCGTGAAGGCGTTATTGTCAATGTTCTCTTGCCATTCGTTGGCACCAATGACGTTGTTGATGTCATAATGCCCCGGCCCGTTGCGCTCTACCCGGCTCGCCCAGAAGTCGCCGACCTCTTTAAGGATGGGATAGCCACGGGTGCGCAGCCAATCCTTGTCCTTGGTCACTTGGTAATACTTCCAAGCTGCCCAGCCCACGCAGCCCGTGATATGGTGCTGGAACGGCCCCGTTAGCGCCCAAACCGGGGTGTCCTCCGAACCATCGGCGCTGCTTTCCCAAGGGTACATTGCGCCAGCATAGCCATGCGAAAAAGCGTTCTTCTTCGCCATGTCCAGTCGCTCGTAGCGGTATTCAAGGAACGACTTGGCGATTTCGGGGTGCAGCATCAGCATCGGCGGGTACATCCAAAGTTCGGTGTCCCAAAACACGTGACCATTGTAGCCAAGCCCACTCAATCCCATCGGCGAAAGGCTGTAGGCGGTGCCCTCACGGGCAAAAGAGTAGAGGTGGTAGAGCGCAAACCGGATGTCACGGGTCACATTGGCATCGCCCTCCACCACGATGTCGCTTTGCCAGAGTTTTTCCCACTCGGCTAGATGGCGTTTGAGCAATCGCTCCCTCCCTTCCAGTGCGGCGAAGATGGTCAACCGCTCGGCCTCGTTGTGCGGGTCGTTGTATTGGCTGCTGGCCACAGCGCTTGCCACCACGGAGAAGCGGTAGGTTTCGCCCGCCTTCATTTTCTTGTGGAACTTGGTCAGGTGCATATTATAGTCCCAGTCCTCATGGATGAGGTCAGGCTCCGAGCCATGTTTTTCCTCGAAAACAAAAGCACTGCTGGCCGCCACTGTCAGCTTGCCCGAAGGGCTTTTGCCAACTGAACTCATCAAAGGGATAAGTACGTGTGGGCGGTCAATTTCGGCATACAAATTCCGTACATCCGCCAAATGGTCGGGTGCTTCGATGACCGCTGCGGGCGTGATGGTCACGTCTTTTTTGGCCGTTATTTCAACGATGATAAGTGCCGTGTAGGGCAAGTGCCGCAGGCTCATCATGGTATGCTTCACCGAGAGTTTATCGCCCACATCGAAGCTGGTGAGCAGGGCTGCCCGCTTCATGTCTAGGTCTTGGGTGAAATTGGTGATGTCCTTGCGGCCAATGCGTCGCCCATCCACATCGAGGTTCATGTTCACGTGGTTGAAGGTCTTCAAAATGTTTGATACCCGGCCCCTTTGGTAGTAGTCGTAAACCCCATTCAACACCACGTCCTTTACCCGCATAGGCTCCGGCGAGGAAACGATGCCGACCATGCCGTTGGCGACCGTCACGCCGAAATAGTTGGCGGGGTTGATGTCGCGGGCGACGACGTGCCAAGCGTCTTGGGCATTTAATGATGAATGATAAATGATGAATGATGAATGGAGGAGCAGAAAAAGGCGGAGGTATTTCATGGCTTTTGTTTTTTTGAAACAATAGGCAAGGATAAGCAAAAACTGGGTTTGGAGGCTGTAAATCTTTTCACCTACTGAGGTGTTCTTGGTGGATTATTTTTAACAAATATCGGTCAGTTATGTCCAATCAAAAATCAGTTCAGCAAGTATTACCTCCCGTAGCGCCCCACATGGTCGGTGATGGGTTTCGGGTGCATAATTTCTTTCCCAGTGGCTACGAAATGGGGCTTTATCGCATGAGTCCATTTTTCTTAATGGATTACGGCTCTAAGGTCGAGTTTCCGCCATCTGATACGCCTAGGGGTGTAGGCGTTCACCCACACCGGGGTTTCGAGACGGTGACCATTGCTTTCCATGGCCGGGTGGCCCACCACGACAGCACCGGAAACAGTGGTGTCATTGGCGAGGGCGATGTGCAATGGATGACGGCTGGCAGTGGCATACTACACAAAGAATACCACGATGTGGAATACAGTAAAAAAGGCGGCCCATTCCAGATGGTGCAGCTTTGGGTCAATTTGCCAGCAAAGGACAAAATGACGCCACCGAAATATCAAGCCATTGAACATGGCCAAATGGGCAAATACGAACTGCCCAGTGGCGATGGAGTTCTTGAAGTAATTGCGGGTGAATACCAAGGTATCAATGGTCCAGCAAGCACTTTTACGCCTATGCACGTCTATGTTGGACGGCTGAATGCGGGCGCAAAACTGCCCATCTCATTGCCTGAAAAATACAATACGGGCTTGCTGGTGACGGAAGGCAGCTTGAGCATCAATGGCACTGATGAAGTGGCCACGGATAATTTCGCCCTTTTCAGAAACGATGGGACTGAGTTTGAAATAGAAACGAAGGAAGGAGCAGTTTTTCTGCTGCTTAGTGGCGAGCCGATCAATGAAATCATCGTGCCCTATGGCCCATTTTTGATGAATTCGAAGGAAGAAATCATGCAGGCTTTCCAAGACTTCAATAGTGGGAAGTTTGGCGTTTTGGAGGATTAGGGTTGAGGCGTTTGATTTGTTTGATGGGTTTGATTTGCTTTAGACTAACGAATCAAACTCGTCAAACAAATCAAACCCATCAAACTTTAGTATTAAACCCTACCTGGCGTAGCGACTTTACTACCACCACCCGCAGCGGCAGCAGCTTTTTCACGGAACTGCTTTTTGCGCTTGCCTTTCACAGTGGCCGCTTTTTTAGCTGCTTCGTAGCTGTTGGCAACACCACCCGTCACACAGAGGTCGGTGAAAGGCACCAGTTTTTCTTCATCACCGGGTACTTTCACTTTGGCATTGGCGCTCATGGTCGTGGTTGACATCAGCACGTCTTTCACTTGTTCGGCACTGAGGTCGGGGTAATAAGACCGAATAGCCGCAGCTACGCCCGCCACAACGGGTGAAGCCATGCTCGTACCATCCAAGCGCTCGTAACCACCATCGGGTGTAGTGGAATAGATAGCCACTCCCGGCGCAAAAAGGTCAACGTTTTCTTTACCGTAATTGGAAAACTCAGCGGCCATGTCTTCGCCATTTTGCCAGCTGAGCGCACCTACTTCAATCCAGTTTTTAGCATTCTTTGGCCCAAACAAGCCTTTCTTTTGGAACTTGTCATTGGGGAAATTGCCCGTTTCATCGTTGTTCTGATGGGAGTTGCCCGCAGCATGAATGAGCAAAACATCGTGTTTCATGGCATATTTCACGGCTTTGTCCACCGCTCCTTTGTCCCAAGATTCACTTTTCCCAAAGCTCATATTGATAACGGATGCACCGTTGTCCACAGCGTACATGATGGCGTTGGCCACGTCTTTGTCACGCTCATCGCCATCGGGCACACAGCGGATGGCCATGATTTTCACGTTGTTGGCGATGCCGTCCATGCCTTTGCTGTTGTTGCGGCTCGCCGCAATAATGCCCGCAACGTGCGTGCCGTGCTTGGCATCAGGGCCTTTCACGTCGTTGTTGCCGTAGTATTTTTCAGCGCTATTGGTGTAGTTGTCGCCTACCACCGAACGGCCATCGAAATCCACATTGTATTGGTATTTGGCCTTGGAGGTGAGGTAATCCACGTACTCTTGGAGGCCATCTTGTACCTCTTTGGCAGAGCTTCCTTCGGCCATCATGCCCATCATGATTTGGGCGGCACGCTTTAGGTTGGCATCTGCCGACTCAAATTTTTGGAGGTCTTCCACCGTGATATCCGATTTGCCAACTTGCTTTTGGAGTGTCTTCATGGCCTCCAAAATGCCGCCATAGATTTGCAAATCAGCCTCGGCCTTTTCACGCTCCTTGTTCACGGACTCTTCCAGTTCCTTGTATTTATCGTACTCTTTTTTCTCCTTGCCAGACAGCTTGGAACCATCTTTTCCGGCAAATTTCTTTTTGTAAAATGCCACCAAACGGGTCCCTTCCAATTGGTCGGGGCCTACGTTCCGGCCATCCTTTCCACCGATGAAGTTCCAGCCATAGACGTCGTCCACATAGCCGTTTTTGTCATCGTCAATTTTATTGCCGGGGATTTCGCCCGGGTTGTGCCACATCACGTCTTTCAGGTCTTCGTGCAGCGGGTCAACCCCACCGTCAATCACCGCAACTACAACGGTTTCCGACTTTTTGCCGGAAAGTGCTTCGCTGTACATTTTATTGGCGCTGACGCCGTAGTAGCCGTCCTTCATTTTGTCGAGGTGTTGCCAATTTTCTGGTGGTGACGAAAGTTGAGCCATACCAACAAAAGGCAACGCAACAGCAGCGGCCAGCATCAAGGATTTAATCTTCATGTTCTTTTTATAGTTGAATTGATTTTGAAAAAGGTTTGCAAAGGTAAAAGCCTAGCGCTTGAAATCAGGTTGTGAACGCAGTATTTTCAAAAACGTTGAACTCAGGGGCTAGAAAACGCTGCAATCTGCCCGAAATTTCATGGCACAGGGAAAGGGACAAGAAAAAGCAGGGAAGGTGGCAGTTAGGTATGAGGGATGAAGGTATGAGGGATGAAGGGTTTGGTAGCAATTGCAAATATCCTTGGAAGTTCATCCAGCATCCAGAAACAAAAAACGCCCCGAATCGGGGCGTCGAATGTTTGTACATAGTTTGTTGAAACGAATACAAAAATGGCGTTATAGCGCCAAAAAAGGTGGAGGCTGGAGCCTTGTTCACCCTTATATATCTTGTAGGAACTTAGTGCTGAACCACCAATTTCTGTGTCACTTGGCCTCGCTCATTGCTGAGCATGAGCAAATAAAAGCCGTTTGAAAGCTCACTTGCATCAAGGTTCACAGTGTTTTCACCAAAAACTAGGTTAAGTTGTCGCTGCTGGATTCGATTGCCGAGCAAATCTACTACCTGAAACTGGAACTGACCGCTTATTTGCGAATTTATTTTAATCTGAGATTCGCCTTGTGCCGGGTTGGGCACGGTCTTGATGCTCACTTGCTTTGAAATATCCTTAGTGGCAGTTGCAGCACAGGGGTCGCTGGAAGATGCATTCAAATGGATAGTGTAGGTGCCGGGAGCCAAGTTTGCGTCAGGAAAGGAAATGGGCAGCGGAAAAACGGAGCCATTCACATAAGCAGAACCGCCAATGAGCAGGTCGTAGGCTCCGGGCGTATTGCCGCTGGTTGGTACACCTGACAGTTTTGCGCAGCCAATGGTATTGCCCAAGAAATGGCAGTTTGGCGGGTCGCAGGTATAATTTACGCCTTGCGGAAGCCCTGAAACCGAGGTAACGAGCACGGAATCCAAAGGAAAGCTAAGGCCGGAGTAAGTCAACGTATCGTTGATGACGATGGTAAATGTAAACTCAAATGGCTGGCCGATTACGGCACATTCCGTAATGCCGCCATTCGGTGTCAAGGTAGGCTCGTAGGGCTTTGGGTAAACGCCCGCCGTGGAGTCGGCATAGGTCAGGTCAGGGTTGCAATTTTGCGCAGCAAGCATGCTTGCAAAGGCAGAAAGGCAGAATGCGAGTAAGAATCTTGTCATAACGAAATTGTTTTTGTTTGATAAATGAGCAAGGTCGCAAAGGAAGTTTTCAGTGCGGCAGTCAGGCTTCTGAATGCAAAGCTGGGAAACTTCCTCGACTTGCAAGTGCATGGTGAGTTGTTATTATTTTTTGATGTTTTGAATCAATCACTATTTTTGCGGCCCACAGTTTTCGGTCATTCAACTTGTATGGAATGACCAAAGTAGCCCACTCTTTTGTTTCGCTGAAAAATTTTGAAGCGGCGCAGACTTCATCGAGAACATTTCCCAAGAGAAAAAATACCTGGAATTGCCTAAAATTGCTTGCGTTTTTTTGAAGAAAAAGCGGCGAGACACAACCACATATTGTTTATGAACAGCATTAAATCTACCCTTTTGGCCAGTTTACTGGCATTTTCCTTCCACTTCGCCTTGGGACAACAAGCTGTCCTCTATGGGCATTTGACGAACGAAGCGACAAAAGAGCCGCTCGTTTCGGCCACCATTCAGGTTGGTGAAACTGGTACGATTTCCGACCTCGATGGCAATTATGAACTCAGCCTCGAACCTGGTACTTATTCGGTGATTTTCAGCTTTGTAGGGCTTGAAACCCGCACGGAGTCGGTCAATTTGAAGGCGGGTGAGTCGCATCAGTTGGACGTGGCACTTTCAGAAAATGCCAATATCCTAAGCATGGCCACGGTTACGAGCGGCAAACACGAAACTGCTTTGGGCGAAGTGACCGTTTCATTGGATGTGCTCAAACCCAACCTCATCCAAAACACCAACCAGACCAGCCTCAGCGGCCTCCTCGACAAAGTACCGGGTGTGAACTTGGTTGGCGACCAAGCCAATATCCGGGGCGGCTCTGGATTTAGCTATGGCGCTGGGAGCCGGGTGTTGCTCCTCGTGGACGATATGCCCATCATGCAGGCCGATGCTGGCTATCCGCAATGGGAAGACGTGCCCCTCGAAAACATCGAACAAGTGGAAGTGGTGAAGGGAGCCGCCTCCGCCTTGTATGGCTCATCGGCGCTCAACGGCATCATCAACGTGCGCACGGCCTTCGCCAAATCGGAGCCTGAAACGAAGTTTTCCCCCTTTGTTTTATTGTATGACGCACCCAAAAACAAGGCATCAAAATGGTGGGACACGCCTCGCTACGCAACGGGTGGCAGTGTGGTGCATCGCCATAAATTCGGCAAGTTTGACGTGGTTTTAGGTGGAAACTACTACAAACAGCAAAGCATCAACGACAGCACCTGGAGCGAACGGGGCCGCTTCAATTTCAGCACCCGCTATCGCATCACCGACCGGCTTTCGGTGGGCCTGAACGGCAATTTCAATAAAACAAAATCAGCTTCCTTCTTCTTTTGGGGCGGCGTTGACAGCCTCTTGCTTCGTCCCGGTGCTGCGGTTTCTGAAGGGCAAAACTTGCGCTACAATATTGACCCGTACATCACCTATTTTGACAAAGCCAACAACCGCCACAAACTGCAAGGCCGCTTTTTCAATGTAAAAAACCAGACAGCTACTTCCGAGGCCGACCAATCGAATCGCTCAGAAGTGAAATATGCCGAGTATCAATTCCAACGGAAAATGGAGCGCATCGGAATGGTGGTTTCGGCAGGTGCGGTCTATATTGGTACGGCGGTTCGAGCGCCGCTCTACGGAGACACGACTTTTACCAGCCGCAACATGGCGGGATACCTACAATTGGATAAGAAGTTCTTCGATAGGTTGAACCTCTCTGGCGGCTTCCGCTATGAAAACAATTTGGTACAAACACCCGAAATCATTGAATACCAGAACAAGGATGTCGTGGTGCGCCGGGACACCATTCCGGGCGGCGAAATCAAGGAGTCGAAGCCTGTTTTTAGGTTTGGCGCAAGCTATGAACTGGGCCGAGCGACCTTCCTGCGGGCTTCGTGGGGACAAGGCTACCGTTTCCCAAGTATTGCCGAAAAATTCATCTACACCCTGTTTGGCGGCACGCCGATTTTGCCAAATGTCAAACTTACTTCCGAAACGGGCTGGTCTTCCGAAATTGGCCTTCGGCAAGGCTTCAAACTCGGCGGATTCAGCGGCTTCCTCGACCTTGCGGGCTTTATCAGCGAATACCAGGACATGATGGAATTCAATGTGGTGTTCCAAGGTTTTTTGGCTTCTTTTCAATCACAAAACGTGGGTGACACCCGTATTAGAGGATTGGAAGCAAGCATTACAGGCCGTGGCGATTTGTTCGGCTTGGAAACGACCGTGCTGGCAGGCTATACTTATATTGACCCGAAGTTTCAGGACTGGGCACCTTTGGATTCCCTAAAAAGCGGTTCAGCGGCCTTTCGTTTAACGGATGCTTATCGCAATGGCGTGAACTCCTCCATTTGTTCGGCAGGCAACTCCTGTGAAAACATCCTGAAATACCGCTACAAGCACACCGCCAAAGTGGATATTGAATCGAGGGCAGGCAAGTTCTCCTTCGGCGTGAGCGCCATTTACAACAGCTTTATGAAAAACATTGACGAGGTGTTCGAAGCCTTGATTGTGCCCGGCCTCCGCCAATACCGCAAGGAAAACAAAAGAGGCAATCTAGTGCTCGGTGCCCGCACGGCCTTTTTCCCGAATGACCACCTCAAATTGTCATTCATTTTGGGCAACCTGACCAATGAAGAATGGACCGCACGGCCCGGCAAGATTTAAGCGACACGGAAAT
>JADLHE010000129.1 GCA_020848965.1 Saprospiraceae bacterium | reverse complement strand
GCCGCATAGCTGGCGTGGCAGAAATAGGCGGCAACGCCACGGCTGACGCCAGCAGCCACAGGGGTTTTGCCCCAGCCCGATTTATCACGAACCAGTTCCAACACCCCAGCGTAGCGGGCAGCGTCGTAGTCGTTCTTTTCGCCGACGGGATTTTCCTTGGCCCGTTTCAGCAACTCCAAACGGAACTCGATGGGGTCTTTGCCCATCGCCTCGGCGAGTTCATCGAGGAAGGACTGCTCGGCCCCGGCAATAAAGTTCGACCTCGGTGCCCGGAACGCCCCGA
This sequence comes from Saprospiraceae bacterium, assembly GCA_020848965.1. Lineage (GTDB taxonomy): Bacteria > Bacteroidota > Bacteroidia > Chitinophagales > Saprospiraceae > UBA6168. Next base: position 5,247 of record JADLHE010000129.1, on the reverse strand, counting down.
TGGTGATGTTCGAGTCAATTTTCCAATCCTCGGCGAGGTAGTTGTCAATGGCACCGGCGGGGAAACGGTCGGCATGGAGCGGGCTTTCGGGGATGCCGCCCGCCTTTACATGGAAGGCCAACAGGTTGTTGTTTTCATCCAAAGCGGCCCGATAAACGGCGTGGTAGGCCGGGCGGTAAATGCCGTTGGTCATATCGTCCTCCCGGGTGTACATGAGCTTTACGGGCGCATTCACTTTCTGTGAAATAAGCGCCGCCTCGACCATGTAATGCGAATAAGCCCGCCGCCCAAAGCCGCCGCCCATGCGGGTGAACTCGATGTCAATGTTTTCAACGGGGATGCCCATGCGTGCGGCCAACGTGCCCTCGATGATGCCGGGCGCTTGCAGTGGGCCAGCCACCTTCACTTTGTCGCCCTTCACGTCGGCGAAAAAGTTCATCGGCTCCATACAGTTGTGGGCGAGGTGCGGGCAGGAGTAGCTCCGCTCGATGACCTTGGCGGCTTTTTTGAACGCAGCTTCCGGATCGCCGTTCCGGCGAACCACCTTGCCGGGCTTGGCTGCCAAAGCCTCCATTTTGGCGTGATGGTCGTCGCTGCTTTCCAGTCCAGCGGGAACATTCACGGTCTGTTTGCCACCAAAGCCAGCCACCGTCTCTGAGTAGGCAGCAAAGGGTTCCCACTCGATTTTCAGCGCCTTTTTCGCCTGCATCACCTCCCAAGTGCTGTTGCCGACAATGGCCACCAGTTCGGGAAAGGCGTTGGCGTCGAACATATTTTTTTCGTAGCCGTCGTTGTAGGTTTTGATGCTAAAAACGTCTTTGATGCCCGGCATGGCACGAGCGGCGGAGTCGTCCACCGATTTCAGTTTCATGCCGAATGCGGGCGGGTGTTCGACCATTGCGACGAGCATACCATCCACCTTGTAGTCCAAGCCGAACATGGGTTTCCCGGTCACGATTTCCTTGCCCCGCACGTTCTTTTGTGAATGGCCGATGAGCTTGAAATCCTTGATTTCCTTCAAGGTCGGTTTCTCCGGCACGGGGATTTTGGCGGCAGCCGCCGCCATTTCGCCATAGCCCGCCGATTTGCCACTTTTTTCATGCTTCAAAACGCCCGCCTCGGTCGTGATTTCCGCTGCTGGCACCTGCCAGGCTTGGGCGGCTGCCTCCTTGAGCATCTGCTTGGCAGCAGCGCCCGCATTGCGCAGCGGCTCCCATTTGGACATGATGCCCCGGCTGCCCCCAGTGAACTGCCCGAATGGCCCGCCCGGGAACTTGACGGTATCGAACGGCGCCATTTCCACGAGGACTTTTTTCCAGTCCACGTCGAGTTCTTCGGCCACGACCATGGGCATGGAGGTCATCACGTTTTGCCCGAACTCCGGGTTGGGCGTGAAGATGGTCACGACGCCGTTCTCCCCGATTTTCAGGTAGGCGTTGAAGTTGAACCACTCCTTGGGCATGGCGAGCGCTGCCTCGCTGGAGGCGTTTTTGCAGCCCGTCAGCCAGTTGACGCCGATGACGAGGCCGCCGCTGGCGAGGAGGGAGTTGCGGAGGAAGGAGCGACGATCTATGGATTTTTTTATGGTTGTCATTGCTGAAAATTTGATTTGATGATTGCTTCGCAAGCTATGAGGTGACATCTTTTTGCTTGCGATAACTTGGAATAAAAGCAGACATTTCAATAGCAAAAAGGTGTCATCTCATGCGGTTCCTGGTTTTGAGATGACACCTTTTCGCCCGTCATGAACTGCTGAAATTCAAGATTGGAGCGGGCGAAAAGATGTCACCTCATCCCGCCGCCGTTTTAATGGCTGCTTTAATTCTCGTATAAGTTGCACACCTGCAAATATTCCCATTCATCGCCCCTTCTATCTCGGCGTCGCTGGGCTTTGGGTTTGCTTTCAGCAAGGCGGCGGCGTTCATGATTTGTCCGGACTGGCAGTAGCCGCATTGGGCCACGTCGTGTTCCAGCCAAGCTTTTTGCACGGGGTGGTCGCCGTTTTCGGATAGCCCCTCGATGGTCGTGATAGCCTGGTTGCCGACCTGCGAGACAGGCAACATGCAGGAGCGCATCGCCACATCGCCGAGATGTATGGTGCAGGCGCCGCATTGGGCCACGCCACAGCCGTACTTGGTGCCGACGAGGTTGAGGTGGTCACGCAGGACCCAAAGCATGGGCGTGGCGGGGTCAACGTCCACTTGCTGCTGCTTGCCGTTGATGTTTAATGTGAAGTTTGCCATGATGGTTGAGTTTAGCTGAATAGTGTTTTTAGGCTTTGGGGCAAAGAAAGCCTGATATTTTGAGGTGAAATTACGGAAAAGAAACGGGTGGTTACGAAAATCAAACCGCAGCGAGTTTACGGATTCAACAACTTCGTAAACGACAACGACCCCAACTTCCACTTCCCGCCTTCCTTCACATATACTTCCGTTACCTGAAAAGGATTGGTCACTTCATTGCCGCCAACCACGGCCAATAGGGTAATTCGATTTAACAGAATGGCCGTATTGCCAATGATTTCCACGGAAACTTCGTGAATATCCGCTTTCTTGTACCAAATGCCGCCGCTCTTGATGACTTCGAGTTCCCGGTCTTTGCCCCAAGTGCCGCCCATGTGCACGAACTTGGCCTTTGCATCGAACAGGTCTGCCAGTTTATCCACCGCTTTATCGGCCATCCACTGCCATTTCTGCTTGGAAAGTTCGAGGAGTTCCTGCTCAGTGGTCATGCTGTTGCTGCTTTTCGTTTTTGAAAAATAAACCTCATCCGTTACCCTGTCCAGCCATTTGGTCGGCTGCGGCTCGGTGACGGCGACGTAGGTAAACCAAGTGTCCGGCGTTGCGCCGTGCCAATGCTCCACGCCCGGAGGGCATTTGAGGGCATCGCCCTTGCGCACCGTTTCCAAGGGCTTGTTCCGCTCTTGGTAATAGCCGACGCCGTCCGTGATGAGCAACTGCTGCCCGCCGGGATGGATATGCCAATCTAAGCGTGCACCCGGCGCAAAAGTGGCTTCGGCAATATTGTACTTAAATATGCTGTCGGCATTGCTCACATGGCTGAGCCAGACATCGCCTACGTGGTGGACATTGGCTCCTTTTTCTCCTTTTGGAAAAATAAAGCCTTGTTGTGCGGCTGCTTGAAAAGACAGGACGGCAGCCAATAAAAACGTGGAATACAGTACTTTTTTCATGATTTACTTTTTGATGAAGCAAAGGTCGGATGGTGGCGCTTCTTGCCTGCTACACGGATTACGGATTTACCTACCAATATTACTGGTCAGCAACTGCCCTACGGATTGGGGGCGTATTTTTGCTACAAGCGCAAGAAAAAAGCACATGAAAAAAATATTCGACGTCCCCACCGTTCACGACTACAACGCCGACTTCGGCATCGAGACGCTGCACCCGCTGGTCAGCGTGATGGATTTCTCGAAGGCAACCATCCCGCAAAACCGGGGCGATGCCGATGGCGTCCGTTTTGGGTTCTATGCGGTGTCCTTGAAACAGGGGGAGCAATGCGTCATGCGCTATGGCCGTAACACCTACGACTACCAGGACGGCACCCTCGTGTTCCTAGCGCCGGGGCAGGTCATTGGCATTGACAAGAACATCGTAAATGCCCCGATGAAGGGCCATTCGCTGCTCTTCCACCCCGACCTGCTATTGGGCACGCCGCTGGGACGGAGCATCAAGGACTTCGCTTTTTTTTCCTACGAAGTACACGAGGCGCTGCATATCTCAGAGCGGGAGCGGCAACTCGTGCTGGACTGTTTTTCCAAAATCGAATATGAACTGAACCGGGGGATTGACAAGCACAGCAAGGCGCTGATAGCGTCGAATATCGAACTGCTACTGGGCTACTGCCTTCGTTTTTACGACCGCCAGTTTATCACCCGGGAACATGCGAACAAGGGCATTTTGGAGAAATTAGAAAGCCTGCTGAACGATTATTTCACGACCGACAAGCCCCGAACCATCGGCCAGCCCACGGTCGCTTATTGCGCAGCGCAGTTGAATTTATCGGCCAATTATTTCGGCGATTTAATCAAAAAAGAAACGGGCAAATCAGCGCAGGAATACATCCAATCCAAACTGATTGAAGTGGCCAAGGAGCGGATTTTTGACCCCACCAAGTCCATCAGCGAAGTGGCTTATGAACTGGGCTTCCAATACCCGCAGCATTTCAGCCGGTTCTTCAAGCAGCGGGTGGGGGTTGCGCCGGGGGAGTTTAGGGGGGTGAATTGAAATTGAACCACCGTTTTTCAAAATGCGCAATGATTGGCCTTCCGTACACACCTGCTGGGCTTCCGCCCGCAACGATTGCGCTTCCTTGCCCGCTTTCTTCCAAAACATGCGCTCCGATTGGGGATACATGCGCTCCATCCGGGGATACATTTGCTCTGCCTTCCAAAACATTCGCTCCGGCTGGGGATACATTCGCCCCGATTCACGAAACATTCGCAGGGTTTGGGTTGGCAAATGCTCATGCTTGGGTTCTGAGCGCAAAGGCGGGGGTGGCGAGCGCAGGACGAGGGGGTACAGCTATGCCCATCACCACTCCTTTTCCAGCCATTTTTGGGCGGCATCAAAAGCGCCGGACAGTACGACACCTGCCGCTTCCAGGGCCTGCCAGTCTTCTTCGAGGACTTCCTTATAATCCCTCCCATTGGCGTCTTTTTGGCCTTTTAGGTGAAGCCATGCCTTCTTTGCTTCGGCCTCCTGACCATTCAGGTAGCAGGCATGACCAATATTTGTCCAAATATAAGTTTGCGTTTCATCGAGGGCGATGGCACGCAGCCCTGCCTGCTCAGCAAGCGCATAATCTTTGGCAAACACTGCCCACCACGAAACGCTGCCATATTCAGCAAGGCACTGATTAAAAATAGATTCATCTAAAACCTTAAGGCTATCACAACTGACCGCTATTAGCAGGCCCGCACGGGTAGTCAGCGTATATAATTGTTTTGCCTCGGTGGAGTCTTTCACTTCGGAAATATTGCTGAACACCTGCACCCAATCCTTCAAAAAATGAATTTTCCCCGCTTGAAGATTGGTTTGATACGTGCGTAGGGCTACTTCATAATGGTCGAGCGCTTTGGGGTAATTTTTCAGGGTTTCGTAAAACACGCCGAGGTTGTTCAGCGTCATGGCCACGTCCGGCAGGAAGGCGTCGGGGTTCTTCTCCGACAGTTTCCTTCGGATGCCCAGTGCCTCCACGTATGCCCTTTCCGCTTCCGGCATCTTT
>JADLHE010000128.1 GCA_020848965.1 Saprospiraceae bacterium | reverse complement strand
TGTTTGGCGGGGTCAACGGGTTGAACGTTTTTGACCCAAAGGATTTGGTGGACAATGAGGTGAAGCCAAAGGTGCTGCTCACGGGCCTGAAAATCAATAACCAACCCGTATCGGTGCGGGATGCGGGCAGCATTTTGAAGGAATCCATCGAATTTTGCGAAGCAATTGAACTGCCTTTTTCAAAGAACAATATCACCTTCGAGTTTGCCTCGTTGGAGTTCACTGCACCGTCCAAGAACAAGTTCCGCTATTACCTCAAGGGGGCGGAAAAGGAATGGGAGCACGAGGGGAGCGACCCACAGGCCACCTACCTGAACCTTTCTCCCGGCGTTTACACTTTTATCGTCAATGCCTCCAACAACGACGGAGTCTGGAGCGACAAGCCAGCAAGTTTGTGCGTCACTGTGCTGGCACCTTGGTACCGTACTTGGTTGGCCTATTTGGTTTATTTGCTGGTGCTTGTTGGCTTGGTTTATTTGCTGGTGAGGGATTGGATGAAAAAGCGGGACCTCCGGCAAGCGCTGGAGCTGAAGGAAAAAGAGGCCCTGCACTTAAAGGAAATAAACCAGTTGAAACTGGACGAGTTCACCCAACGCATTTTGGAAAAATCGCAGCTCATTGCTGAGCTGGAAGGGCGGCTGGAATCCGATAGCGAGGCAGATACCGAACTGGAACAGGAAAACGAACCTGAAAACACCATTGGCCATGCCATAAAGACAGATGACCTGCACAAACTCTATAAAAGCCAAATTCTTACTGCTGAGGACTGGGGGAACTTCAAAACCCTTTTTGACCGGGTATATCCGGGATTCATGCCGCAGGTAATGCACCGTTACCCGCAGCTCACGCCCGCCGAGTCCCGCTTGGTGATGCTGACTAAAATGGGCCTGAACACCGCCGAAATAGCCCCGGTGATTGGTGTGTCGTCCGAGACCGTGAAAAAGACCCGCCAACGGCTGCGCAAAAAACTAGAGGCAAGCAATGAGAATTTGGATGATTTGCTGGCTTTGCTCTAGGAAATACTACATGGCGCAGGCAATTGTCCCCCTTTTTGTCCCCCTCGGTTTTTAAGGCAAACGGAGCCTATATTTACTTTTGCACTGCTTTCATTGCTCACCCTGAGCCTCCCGCCCCATTCTTTTCAAGCTGAAATTATACCCGATTTCCCCATGGTGCTAAATGGGAAAGTCTGTGAAAGTGAACGGCCAAGCAATGGGTCTATTTGCTGGCCTTTCCAAAACGTTGGTAATTCTTTGATCCACATAATTGATTTTAACCCAAGATGTATTGATGCCGCCTTCGGGCGGCATTTTTTTTGTACAAGATTTACAAGGGTTTGAAAATCAACAATTTGTAAAGATTTTGGGTAATTGTCCCCCTTTTTGTCCCCCCCGGATTTTAATGCAATCGAAGCCCATGTTTATCTTTGAGCAAAATTTTAGTTAGCATTCCATAGATAATTACAAACCCCTTATTTAGAGCGCAACCAAGTACATAGCACCTAAAACCCATCACACGGGAAACACTATAAAACACATTGATGCCGACAAGGACAGATAGAAGCCGTCGGAAAAATACTTGGATTGCAATTAGTACTCAAACCTATCAAGGAAACAATCTAACATGATGAACGGGCGCTGCCATTTGGTAGCGTCCGTTTTGGTTTTGCGCCAAATCCCCCATTGCCCTTCCCTCTCGCAAATTTCGATTCCGCTTCCTCCTTCTACGGGATTTTTTGTTCAGTGCGCTTTGAATTTTATTTGTTATTGGGTTTCGTGATAGACTTCTATTCTCAATTGGGCACGAAATGAGCCACTTGGCAAAAATATTGCAAAGCCACAATTGCGTTCTCGCACCCAACTATCCCCTGCTGAAATGAACCCTTTCAAAATACTGAACTTTCTTCAAGCCAAGTACGATGCAATTTTCATTGCTGACCACTTGAAGCCATCTCCTTTGGACCTCCGAAAGGCCCGTGTTTTGGTGTCAATACACTTGTTTATTATCGTCATTGGCTCATTGTTCATCTTGGCCAATGCCCAGTACAGTGCTGTTGATAACCCATCCATCAAGTTGGGAATCTTCATCGCCATAGCATTGCTGGTGGTATTCAAGCGGTTGGGCAATTTCGTCCTGTCTGGCAATTTGATGTCCTTTATCCTGTTCCTGCTCTTCCTTGAAGCCGTATTTGCCACGGGCGGCCTATATTCCGACAACTTGCTTTGGATGATGGCTACCCCGCTCACCGCTTTGCTCTTCGCCAATTCTAGGTCTGGCTTTGCGTGGCTGGTATTGCTGTTGGGGGTTACGGCGTATTTGTTTTACCTCGATATTCAAACACCAGGGTATTATAGGCAGCAAACAGAGACATTGGATGGCTTTTACTACCTTATCACCTATTGCGGCTTGTTTTTGATGATGGTGGGCATCGTGCTCATTTTTGCCACCGGCCAGTCCATGATTATCAAGGCTTTGGATGCAAAGCAAAAAGAACTGACCAAGCAAAAACTGGAACTGACCCGACAAACAGAGGCGTTGATGGTGGCGGAAGAAAAGCTCAAGTCCATCAACCAAGAGCTGGAGCGCTTTGCCTATTCGGCCTCGCATGACCTGAAGGAGCCGCTGAGGATGATTGGCAGTTACACCAACCTCATCCGGCGGAAAATTGGGACCGACCTTGACCCCAATACCAAGGAATACATGGGCTATATCACCGATGGTGTATCACGGATGGAGCGCATGCTGAACGACCTTTTGCAGTATTCGAGGCTCGGCCGCAATACGGAGCATTTGCAGGACACGGACCTGAATGATACGCTCTTGGTGGTGATGCAGAACCTCATGGCTGCCATGGAAACCACCAATACCGCCATTTACGCCAACCAGTTGCCAGTCGTGAAATCGGTAGCTGTGGAAATGATTCAGCTTTTTCAGAACCTGATTTCAAACGCTATTAAATTTCATAGAAAAGACCGCACCCCAGTCATTGGCATCACCTACCAAGATGGGCAGAGCCATCATCGCTTCATGTTCATGGACAATGGCATTGGCATACCGGAAAAGAACAAGCAATCGGTTTTCAATATCTTCGAGCGGCTGCATTCCATCCAAGATTACGAGGGCAGCGGCATCGGGCTTGCCACCTGCAAGAAGATAGTGAACAATATGGGCGGCGAGATTTGGGTGGAGCCTGATAAAACGGATGGAACAACCTTTGTTTTCACCATACCAAAAGAGCGAAGAGTAGAAGCCAAAAAGCAATTGGAGGGATTCGACACGGAATCTGCTTAATCAAATTTGCTCCTACCGACGGCATCGAGGTTGATACCCCCATAAAAGGCCGTGTTGATGTTTTTCCGCCATTTCACATAATAGGCAATCTGCCCGGTGTGGTACGAAAAATGCTCCACCACATGCACCAGAACGCTAACGCCATTTTCCTGAAACCCTTGAACCTCAACGGGTTGTAGCACTTGCTCGGCGGTCAGCTTTGCCAAAACCTTTTCCACTTCCTCCACCAATTCATCGAGGTGACGCACCAAAATGCTCGTCGGGAAAGGCCCACGCTCCTCGAATTCGTGTTGCCGACGGCGGTTGTCGGTGTAGCCGCCGAGGCCGCTCAATAGCCACTGCCGCACATTGCCGCAAAGGTGCAGCACAAGGTTGCCCACGCTGTTGCTGTTCTCGTTCGGGCGGTACCAAATCTCCTCGGTCGTCAGTTCGGCCAAGCATTGCTTGATTCTCGGCACACTTTCGCCCACCAAACGGCGCCGCACCTCGGCAATCAGTAAATCACGAAATTCGTTCATAAAGGGCTTTCGATTTATTCGCCCGCAAGGTTCAAAAAACAAAGGTGAAAGCCACCATCTTTGCAAATAAAAATGAAATGAGTTGCTGCGCAATAACTGGTGTGCTCGCAAAAACTCCGTTCATTTGCAATGCTTAATTCCTTGGTTTTCAATCACTAAAAAACTTGACCATGAAAAAACTCCTTTATTTAATGGCTTTTGCAACGCTGTTTGCCGCTTGCAACCCCCATCATTTCGACGCCAATACTTTCATTCACTTCAAGAAAGACCCCTGTTTTGGCGTTTGTCCCGTTTACAGTTTCAAAGTGGACGGAACAGGCAAGGCCACTTTCAACGGCGTGCGGAATACCGCCAAAATAGGAACTTGGAACCGGCAGCTTACGCCAGAAGCCACCAATGCGCTGTTCGAGGCGTTTGAGGCAAGCAATTTCGAGCAGTTCAAGGATACCTATACCGCCCAAGTGACCGACCTGCCCACCACTTGGGTCACCTATAAAACGGCTGCGTTTGAAAAAACCATCAAGGACTACTACGGGGCGCCATTACTCTTGAAACAACTGGAAAAAATGGTGGAGACCATCGCCGAGGAAGAGACGGACTGGAAGCGGTAAGGAGCTATTTTTTAGACCTGATTTTTCGGCTTTTGCCGACATTTGTTGCTTCGCAACCATTATTCTGAAACCATTCATGCCACAGCCGACCAACAGCACATCAGGGACAAGCTACCTAGACAAAGGCATTGATTTCATGCGCCAGTTCGTCATCACCTTGCTGATGCACCGCACCGCCTTTGACTTTATTCGGGAACACAAACCGTGGCGGGGCATTGACCGTCTGGGTTGGGTAGTTTGGGTGATGGTCGTAGCCGGGGCGCTGCTCAGCTACCAATTTTATAAAGATTTTTACCAAGTGGTGGACGAGGTTCGGCATAGCCAGACTTCCTTGTCGGCCAGCTTGGCGGGTGCCATCTCCGCCGAGCGGTTCAAATGGGCCTTGGAGGGCAGCCGCAAGTATTTGGTGATGATAGTCATGGAATTGGTGGTGTTCTATTTCATCCAAAAAACCTTGGAAATACGCATGGGCCGCCGCCCGGATTTCTCCACCAAAGCCTTCGTGGACGCTGAAATCCGCATTTTCAAAGTAACTTTCATCGCTTGGATGCTCGAAGTAATTGCCCGGTTCCTGATTGTCAAACTGGCGCTCGGCATCCTCGGCTTCGACTCGCTTGAAAAACCCGTGAGTTTCCTCATCCAATGCTATTTCCTTGGTTTTTCAATGGTGGACAACTACCACGAATGCTTTGATTTAAAAGTGTCGGACAGCGAGAAGCGCACCCGTGGGGTGGCCATTGGCGTGGCCGTTGCTATAGGGCTGGTTGCGCAGGTTTTAATGGTGATTCCCGGTTTGGGGGCCGTTGTGGCAACGATGCTTGGCGGAGTGGCCGCCACCTTGGCAATGGAGCGTTTTGCACCCATTGGCGAAGCCGAACATCAGGCCATTCTTGCCGAAAACAGTGTCAAACAACGCCATAAAATGCGGCAAAACGAGACCCTGCGTGAGCGCTGAGCGTTTGAAAGTCGGCAAAGTTTCAAACCTCGTCGAAGAAAATACCACCAGTTTGAAATCAGGGACTAAACTTGGGGAACAATTCAGGCATTGGAGAAATATCTGGTGTCAATTGTTTAAAAACGATTAGCTCAAAAAATGGAAGAATTCATAAAAACCGCAGCCGAAGGGCTTAAAAACAAAGTAATGAACGACTTCAAAGACGTCAAAAACGAGCGTGAAAAGCACGCAGAAACCGTTGTGCGCAATCATGTGATGTTCAGCATGGGCGCTGGCGCAATACCTGTGCCTGTGGCCGATGTGCTGGCCGTCAGTGCTTCGCAACTGGACATGATTCGTCAGCTTTGCAAGGTCTATGACGTGGACTTTAGCGAGACGCAGGGCAAGGCCATCGTCAGCTCCTTGACCACCTCCACGCTTGCCCGCATCGGGGCGAGGAGCCTTTTGAAATTTGTGCCAGTGGTCGGTCCAATCATCGGTGGCGTCGTGAACGCAGCAATGGCAGGGGCATCCACTTATGCGCTGGGCCAAGTCTTCAAAGCCCATTTCAACACGGGCGGCACCATCCTCGACTTTGACCCTGATAGGCTCAAGAAGATGTACAACGAGCAGTTCGAAAAGGGCAAAAAAGTGGCCGAGGAACTGAAAAAGCAGCATGAGGCCAAGCAAAAAGCCGAAGAAGCCGCTGCTGCCGCTCCCAACGAATCGGAACTGGTGCCGGATACACCACCCGTTGCCGCCACCGCTCCCAAAGGCCCCAATGATGCGGACGTCATTACCCGGCTAAAGGAATTGGGCGAACTAAAGGCCAATGGCATCATCACCGAAGAGGAATTCGAGAAGATGAAGAAGCGGATTTTGAAATAGGGATGAGGGACGAGGGATGAGGGATGAGGCATTCGTTCCTCATCCCTCGTCCCTCATCCCTAACCAAACCTTGCCACGGGCGCCGCATCTTGCCCGGCAAACTCACCATTCAGGTATTTGTAATAGGCCGTCACGGCAATCATCGCCGCATTGTCGGTGCAGAACTCGAAACGGGGGATATAGGTGTTCCAAGCCTCTTTTTTGCCCAATGCTTCCAAGCCAGAACGCAAGCCGCTATTGGCGGAAACGCCACCTGCAATGGCCACTTCCTTGATGCCCGTTTGTTGCGCAGCCTTGCGCAGTTTTTTCAATAAAATGGATACAATGCGGGCCTGTACCGAAGCGCAGATATTGGGCAGGTTCTCCTGGATGAAATTCGGGTTCTCCTTTGTTTTTTCCTTGATGAAATAAAGTATGGAGGTTTTTAGGCCGCTGAAACTAAAATTCAGACCAGGCACCTGTGGCTCTGGAAATTCGTAAACGGCTTGCCCGGATTGCGCCAGCTTGTCAATGATGGGGCCGGCGGGATAGTCGAGGCCGAGCATCTTGCCCGTTTTGTCAAAGGCTTCGCCAGCGGCGTCGTCAATGGTTTGGCCAAGGAATTCCATTTCAAGATGTTTTTTCACCAAGACTATTTGCGTGTGTCCGCCGCTGACGGTGAGGCAAAGGAAGGGTAGGGCAGGCTTCGGGTCTTCTGCGAAATGCGCCAATACGTGCGCCTGCATATGGTGTACCTCGATGAGCGGGATGCCCAGGCTGAGCGCCATTGCTTTGGCAAACGATGCCCCCACGATGAGCGAGCCAATGAGGCCGGGGCCTTTGGTGAAGGCAACGGCACTAAGCTCGTTTTTGTCCACCCCAGCATTGCGCAGCGCCAAATCCACTACGGGCACGATGTTCTCCTGGTGGGCACGGGAGGCGACCTCCGGCACCACTCCGCCGTATTGCCGATGCACGTCTTGGCTGGCCACGACGTTGCTCAGCACCACACCATCCCGAAGCACCGCCGCAGCGGTGTCGTCGCAAGAAGATTCAATGGCTAAAATAATTATGCTCACTCCGTAATTTCTTTTATGCGTTTTATTCTACTTTTATGCCCGGAACACAACCAGATGGGCAGCCCACATTCGGCTGCAAAAGTACCCAACCACTTAGAGGAACAAAAAAATAAAGAAACCGCTTGACCTTGCTGCATGTTTTTGCTGCGCAAATGCTTGATTATCAATAATGTTTTGCGCAAATGGGTTTAGGTTGAGCGGCGAACCATTCAATAATTTTTCCAAAACGACACGAAATGCTAGGTGCAAAATCAAAACAAGCTCCTGAAAAGACCCTGACCGTGGTTGCCAATTCTGCCAAAGACTCCCAAGATACCTGCGTGGTGGCTGCCGGGACGAACATCGAGGGCAAGTTCACATCCGCTGAAAACGTCCGTTTGGATGGCTTCGTAAAGGGTGAGGTAAAATGCTCGCAAAGGCTCGTTATGGGCGAATCGGGGCGTGTGGAAGGGAATATCCGCACAAAAGACGCCATCATCATGGGCAAAATCGAGGGTGAACTGGTGGCGGAGGGCACGCTTCATTTGAAGGCGACGGCCCTTATCAAGGGCAGCATCACCGCCAAATACATGGTAGTGGACGAAGGTGCGAAGTACATCGGCGATTGCAAGATTGGATAGGAT
>JADLHE010000127.1 GCA_020848965.1 Saprospiraceae bacterium | reverse complement strand
GTGAGGTGAAAGGCAGTGTTTACGCGGCAAAAGACGCCGATTTTGGCAACCGCCCCTTCCAGCTCGACGTGACGGACTTTACGGGCAAGGCCAATTCACCTTATGAAAAATGCTCCCAAATCATCGGTCAGCCGAATCCCGATGGCAGCCTCGACATCGCTTGGTTGAGCGCCGACGGCAGCAAGATTTTTGTGAACCGTGCTCCTGCCAACCTCCAAGCAGGCAAGACCAATGCCACCGAACAGCGCCGCAGTTTCACTTCCTTGGGCTTGTTTGGCGGCTACGCCAAAGTCGGCGACGACGACTTCGTGCTGACGGCCCAGCGCAGCAATACCTATGACCAGCCGCTGCAATTGAAGATTTTCAAAAACAGCAACAGCGCACAGGTTTGGAGCGGCAAAAATGAAGGTAAAGCTGGGGTGCTCTCCCCACTCCTCGGCGGTACGAGCAAGCTGGCGGCTGGCGACGGCAAGCTCTTCGTGGCAGTGAACGGCGGAGCTTCGCACCCCTACGTGGCAAGGGTGGATGCGAACAAATTGAACCAAACCGAGCAAGTTTCACCGAGCTACGGCACGCACAATTTTGACAACCGACTGATTTGGGATGGCAAGAACTTCGTGGTGATGGAAAACCGTGACCACAGTTTTGGCACAATCCTCATGCGCTTCAGCCCAACGGAGAAATACCCGTTCGAGCGGCAGGGCGAGCGGGTACGCACCATCCACAGCACAACCAACTACGCCAACGACACACACACCGAACTGGGTGCCGTGCAACCGGGCATGAACGGCGGCTACCTTGCAATCATCGCCACGGAACCAGATTGGGACGACAAGTTTGGTGGCAGGCCTTATAATCAGAATGACCCGATTACCAACCTTGAGGGCATGACCAACCCCTTCGAGGTGATGCTGGTGCATGTGAAGGCCAATTTTGACGACGATGCCAATATGACCCGCTTCGACCCCAAGCGCACCGAGGACGGCATGGTGGCCCTCAACGATGGTGGCGCCGTTGATTTTGGCGATGAAAAACCGGAGTCGGTGCTGGCGCAATATGGCAGCAACCTGACCTGGGGCGGCGAGGGCTTCGAGCCTTGGTACGTCAACAGTGCGCCCGTCATCAACAGCCAAGGCGAGGGCAAGACCGTTTCCCGCAACTCAACGGACGACGGCTTCAATTACAAGCTCTATTCTGGCAAGGACAACGCCTACCAAATGGCCGCCGCCCGCCGCCATATCCGCACAGCAGGCATGGTTTGGGCGACCAATTACAGCAAGGGCTTCGTTGGCCGCATCCCGAAAGGCGAGAAGTTCAACACGGCACTGCGCCCCCGTTTGGTGAAAATCAGCGAGAACAACTACATCGCCCTTTGGGAAGAGCATATTGCCGAAATCGGCGGCTGCATCGCCCTCGATGAATCACGGTATCCGAGCCAGTACAAAGTAACCAAGGCCGCCAAAGTGACCCTCAGCGGCAGTGGTGACCAAGTGAAAATCACCGTTGGCGCTGCCAAAGAAGTCTCTACCACCCGCCTGCACTGGCACGACGATGCCTTCAATTACCAAGGCAAGGCCGCTTGGCTCACGGGCGATGCCGCTGGCCGGAAAATCATCCTGCATACGGTGGATGGCAGCTTGAACTACACGGCTTATGAGTTGGGGCTTTCTGCTGCGGCAGGTGGTGGCCCTGCTGCTGAGGAGAAGTGATTTCAGCTTGGAGGATTTTACACGGATTAAATGGATTGAACGGATTTTCACAGATTTAATCCGTGTATATCTGTCCAATCCGTTTAATCCGTGTTCCCATCCTCCTAGCGAGTGGTGCCATGTCGCAGCGGCTATAACCAACCGAAAATTCCGCTTAATTCCATTTAAATCCATTAAAACTTAAATCGCTGCCATGCAGCATTAAATCTAAATAAAAATGAAGAACGTATTTCCGGCATTTTCAATAATCCTAATCCTGTTCCTATTTGCCAGCAACACGGCCACAGCCCAGCACATCAACGGCGATTGGGAAGGCGTGCAGGTCGTACAGAAAAAACCATTCCCGAAGGACATGACCTTCAATTGGGACACCCGCAAGTACAACTACAACCTGCCTCAGGGCTTCTCCACTTGGGTGATGGAGCTTCACTTGGAGGGCACCGATAACGATGTGAAGGGCACTTGGCGCACGGTTGAAAAATACGGCAAGGCAAAGCCCGGCCTTTACGAAATTGCGGGTAGCTTCAATCCAGCAACGGGACTGTTTGTTTACCAGCCTACCAAACGTTTGGAAGGCCCAAATTTCGCCAATACCATCAACCGTACACTGTCGCTGTTGGAAGATAACAATTATGAATATTTTGAAGGCCGCTGGACTTCGCAGGATGGCGACAATGGGATCGTTTTTTATCGCCGGTTGCAACCAGTGGTCAATGATAAATTGCTCACCGCTGCCTCCTTCGCAGGCTCCCATGCCGATGGTGGTGCGGTGAATTTCACCGTGGAAATGGAGCAGTTCCTCGGCGGCGATGAGCAACCAAAAGGCACTTATACCTATACGGCTTCCGATGGCAGCAAGAGCGAGCAGCAGTTCAAATACGTTATGCGGGAAGACAACGTCTATACCTTCACAACGGAGGGTATTGGTGGCAATACCGACACCTGGAAAGTGACCGTGAACAGCCCCGACGAAATCGTGCTGGAGTTCCAGTCTGTGGATTCTGCAGGGCCGATAACGATGACCAAGAGTTGATTTCTAGTAGCTGAAAAGTTGCCTTTTACCTTGACAAATGTCTCAAAGGCAGGTTTAAAATCCATATCAACATGAAAGTCATAAAATCCTTTTTCCTTGCCAGCCTGCTGCTGGCAAGCTTTGGCCTCCAAGCACAGGATGCGCCAGAAATCGAGCGCTGGGGCACCCTTGGAGTAGCTGGCCTTTCCATGGGCTTTGCCCCCGAATGGGAGGTCATGCAATCCCCCGATTTGTTGGTCGGTACTTCCCCCGATGGGCAGGTGACCATACTCAGTGTCTTGGCCGCCGGAGATGAAATAGAGGCGGTGATGAACAACCTTGAAAAGGAGTTGGACAAGACCTTCGAAGGGCTGATGTTTGAACCTATAGAAACCTACGAACTGAACGGTATGCAGTTGTATAAAACTACGGGTATCGGCAAGATGAGGGACGAAAACCATTTCACCAATGAAGTGCATGTGGATGCCCTGGAAACCCCCGTGGATGGCGACAAAGCCTTTGCGCTGGTGGTGACTTACGGCGCTGAGGAGGCGATTACCCAGTACTTCGACGAAATACTGCTCACGCTGAACAGTTTCATAAAAGTATGAACGGCTATAGGTTGGATTGTTGGATTGCTAAATTGTTTAGTGAGGAATAAATGCATTGACTATCAAGTGTTTATGGCCTCTAAAACAATCCAGCAATTCAACAATCCAACAATTCATCAAAATCTAAAAATCATGCAAAGCACAACTCGTTTCCTCGCCATCGGCATCTTGGGTTGCTTCATGGCTTTCCACCTTCCCTGCTGGTCACAATCACAGACAAGGCTTTACGTCGGCAATTTAAGCTTTCGTATAACCGAAGTTGACGTCAAAAATCATTTCATAGGATATGGCACTGTGAAAGATGTTCAATTAGTTGTTGATAGAGAAACCGGAAGACCCCGAGGTTTTGCTTTTGTGACGATGGGTACGCCAGAAGAGGCAGACAAGGCAATAGATGGTAGAAATGGCGCTATGTTGGATGGAAGGCCGTTGAGAGTAAATCTTGCAGAAGAGCTGAGAGCAAGGCCTGATAAAGGTAGGAGTGGTGGTGGTTTTGGAGGAGGAGGAGGTGGTGGTTATGGTGGTGGTGGTCGTCGTGGTGGTCGTGGTGGTCGTGGAATGGCACCTTCCCAAAAGAGCCAATGGAGCGAATCAGACGACCGATATTAAAAACGAGACTGTGTTCAGGTTGGCAATGCCGCCTTTGTTTTAAAACTAAATCCAAAACTTCAAACAATGAAAAAATCATTTTCAACCATTATACTTTTTGCCTGCTTGGCATTTTTCTTCCCAAACACCGCCACTGCCCAGTACATCAACGGCGATTGGGAAGGTGTGCAGGTCGTGCAGAAAAAGCCTTTTCCGAAGGATATGGATTTTAATTGGGATACCCGTAAGTACAATTATAACCTGCCTGTGGGTTTCTCCACTTATGTGATGGAACTGCATATTGAAGGAACGAACGATAATCTTTCAGGTACCTGGGGTACGGTGGAGAAGTACGGAAAAGTAAAGCCGAGCTTGTATGAGTTCAAGGGCAGTTTTGATGAGGCTGCAAACATCATGGTTTGGCAACCAACGAAGGTATTAAAAGGCGCTCCATTCGCCAATACCATCAACCGTACCATGAACCTGATGAACGATGGCACTTACGAGTACTTTGAAGGCCGTTGGACTTCGCAAGATGGCAACAATGGCATCATGTTCTTCCGCCGACTGCCACCTGCCGACAATAGTAAGTTGCTGACCGCTGCTTCCTTTGCTGGCGCTCATCCAGATGGCAACTCCGTATATTTCGAGGTAGAAATGGAGCAGGGTTTAGGGGGCGACGAGCAACCGAAAGGCACCTATACCTACGTGACGCCC
>JADLHE010000126.1 GCA_020848965.1 Saprospiraceae bacterium | reverse complement strand
GAAGCCTTTGATTCCAAGCGACGAAGATATCATCCGGGGTTGCCGTAAAGGAGACCGAAAAGCACAGCAGGCGCTGTACGAGCGCTACAAGCCCATGCTTTTCAATATCTGCCTGCGCTATGCCTCCGGCTGGCACGAAGCCGAGGACTGGCTGCAAGATGGCCTAGTGCGCATCTTCACCAACCTCTACCAGTACCAGCCGACGGGTGCGTTCGGTGCTTGGCTAAGGCGGGTGATGGTCAATTCGGCGTTGGAGCAGTTGCGCAAGCGCAAAAGGAGCTTCCAAACGGTGGAAATCGGCGAACTGGCAGATGAATTTGAGGCAGATGAACAACTTTTCACCAAATACCGGGAAGAAGCTTTGGTGAAGATGCTGCACTTTCTGCCCGAAGGCTATCGCACGGTGTTCAACCTCTATGTGATGGAAGAATACTCGCACCAAGAAATTGGGGAAATGCTCGGCATCGCTGAAAGCGCCTCCCGCTCCCAACTCTCCCGTGCCAAGGCCATGCTGCGGAAGATGCTGGAAAAGAGCGTGGGCGTGGAAGCATAATGGAAATGAATTTGGACACAGTTTTTCTATTCAAATTCAATCGCTAATAAATGGAAGGAAATTTACATAATGACAATTTGGAGCGGTTCTTCAAAGAGAACCTTGAGCGGTACAAGCCTGCGCCTTCTGGTGATTTCTGGGAGCGCATGGAGGGTGCCATTCCACCGAAGCCCTCTTTTTGGAAGCGGCATGTATCCGGTAACCTGAAGTGGCTCGGCCTTGCGGTGCTGCTGCTCAGTTTGGCGGCCATTTTTGCGCTGTGGCGCAAAGACCGGCAAGAAATTGAGCAGCTTTCAAAGCAGATAGCAGTTGCACAAGAGCAGCTTCAATTGCTGAGTCGGCAACACTCGGAAATGGCTGAAAGTCGGGAAGCACAGCCCGGTGTCGCTGAAAACGATGTGAACGAGGCAGGAACAACTGCATCTGCTTTGCAATCAACGACCATTGCAACTGCATCACCCACGGCAGCATTTCCAAGCAAGGCTCCTCAATTTCCTTTGGCGCAATTGGATTTGCCAAATTGGACGAGCGGCATTTCCCAAAGCTCAACACAAGCGGCAGCGCCCACTTCCACCATTTCAAATCAAGAAAAAGTGCAGCAATCGGTAGTAGCTGCGCAAAACGACAATATTGCTTCTGAGCAAACAGCGCAAAATGAGAACCCTATTTCATCCAAAAACCAAGATTTGACACCAGCCAAATTGCTGGAATCCATCGCCCTTGCAAACGCTCATGTTTATTCTATACAAAATCAGGCTCCCTCTGTTAAACACCATGGCATCAAGCCAAACACGAAACCCTACCCGAGGATTTCTTTAGAAAGCGGTGCAGCGGCATTTGCCATGCCGCTGGCCCGACTTTTCCAAGGGGACACGCTCTATGCAGGCAGCCTGAAACCTTCATTTAGTGGCAACCTCTCTTTGCACTATGAACTGAACCCAAGTTTTGCCCTGCATGGCGGCTATGCCTTCAAAAGCGTTCGGTCGTCAAGGTTGTCATTGCTTTATAACAGTGTCAATTTTATGGTGTCGAAGAAATGGAACTGGGGCAGGCGAGTGGCAGTGGAAGGCAAGGCGGGCCTGGTGCTCAATAAATTCTATACCTACCGGTTCCATTCAGATGGCGTCGCATTCAGGGGCCGTCGTGACTACTGGCTCGGCTGGCAGTCCAGTTTGAATCTCTCTTTGCCATTGAGCGAGAACCTTTCTCTCTTGGTTGGGCCAACGATTGGAACGGCCATTTCGCCCGTTGCCAACGGCAAACAAAGCTGGGAAGCGGGCCTTGGCATGAACCTTCGCTATCAATTCTAAAGAAATGGTCATTTTTGCCGGAAACTCGGCAGAAATGACCATTTCCATCCTCATGCCCACCTTCAATACCGCCCCTTATTTGGCGGAATGCCTCGACAGTATCTTGGCACAAACGGAACAGGATTGGGAACTCATCGCCGTCAATAATTTCTCCACTGACAACAGTCCTGAAATCCTTCAGGCTTATGCCGAGCGTGACCCACGCATCCGCTTTTTACACAACGACGATATTTTGGGCAAAACAGGCGTCTCGCCCGCCAACCGCTTCTCTTACCGAAAAGCGACGGGCCAGCTCATCACCCGCATGGACAGCGACGACATCATGCCACCCAATCGCCTTGCCTTGATGAAAAACCTGCTGCTCGAACACGGTGAGGGCAGCATTGCCACGGGCGCTGTTCAATATTTCGGGGAAAATGGGGTGGGGGAGGGCTTCCGCCGATACGAGGCTTGGCTCAACGGATTGGCCGCTTCGGGCCGCCATTTCGAGGAGATTTACAGGGAAAACGTGCTGCCCTCGCCCGTTTGGATGGCTTGGCGCAGTGATTTGGAAAGTGCCAAGGCTTTTCAAGAAGACGTTTACCCCGAAGACTACGACCTCACTTTCCGGCTGCGCCATGCAGGTTGCAAAATCGTAGCCACCACCGAGCTGCTGCACCATTGGCGGGAGCGCCCCGACCGTGCCAGCCGGGTGGAGGAGAAATACCTCGACCATAGTTTTCTGGATTTAAAAACGCATTGGTTCCTCAAAACCGACCACGACCCCGCCCGCCCGCTCGTGCTCTGGGGTGCAGGGCGCAAGGGCAAGCGCTTGGCGGCACTGCTGCGCACCTGCCAAATCCCCTTCCGTTGGGTCTGCGACCAAGAAAGCAAATGGGGGCACGTCATCAGTGGCGTGAAAATGGAAAGCTATGAGGTGCTGTCGCAATTGGCTGATGCGCAGGTGATGGTGGCCGTGGCAGCGTCAGATGAGCAAATAGTGATTGCTCGTTTTTTTGATAAATTGGATATGAAAATGGGGAGGGATTTTTGGTTTTTTTGTTGAGTCAGCCCTATTTCATTATCTGATAATTGCATTGAAATTGCCCTTGAAAATCCGTCGCTTGTCTGTATTCTTATTTGCAATCAGGTGCATCCTCCCCGAAATAGTATCTCCTTTTTCAAGTGTATTTCCCCAAATAATGAGATTGTCCCAAACAATATCAGATTGCGGCCCCAAGCCGCCTACATCAGACCAATCAATTACTTTGGTTTTCAAAACCTCACCATTTATGCTGTATTCCACGATTGTGCCAGCAAACAGGACCACATCATCAATTGGTGAATATTGTTTTAGCCGGATGACCAATCCTGTGTCAGTTTTTGTTGCTTCACAATACCTGAAATCTTCCGCATTAAAATCAGTCATTAATTTGTTCACTTCCACCATTTGAACAGAGGATTTGGCAAAGACCATTGTCTCGAGAAAGCTGGAACCATGCCTTGACCAAATATGGCTGGCCTTAAGTTTGGCGAGTTTAATGCTGTCCTCCCTTAATAGTTTGGTGTTAAAACCTTTGAAATGGCTTTTACCAAGCCGCAAATCTAAGTGGTGAGTTGGTTTGATTTGCTTGCAGGAAATTGCCAATAGAACTATAAGTGTAAGTGCCATTAACTGTTTCATATCCTTGGTCGTTTTTTTTGATAAAAATACTGCCTGTCAAAAGAATCAACGCTTGTAGCCACGTTTTGCGAAGCCATTTACTTAATTTTAAGGCCGATTCTTTGAATCAAACTTATATTTAGGGCATGTCCATTCTTTACAAGGCACCCAAAATAGTCGTCCCCCGCTTCAACGAAGAAGCAGGCTTCTACACCACCCCGCAGCGCTCGGAGCTGATGAGCCGAATCCGTGCAACAAACTCGAAGCCAGAGGTGGCGCTGCGCAAGGCCCTTTGGCATTTCGGCTACCGCTACCGCTGCCACGACCGACGCCTGCCCGGCAAGCCCGACCTCGTTTTTGCAAAGCAGAAAATCGTGGTCTTCGTGGATGGCGACTTTTGGCATGGCTTCGATTGGCGCCACAAAAAGCTGAAAATCAAGAACAACGCCGCCTTTTGGATTCCGAAAATCGAACGGAACATGCAACGTGACCGGGAAGTGACCGCCCAACTCGAATCCCTCGGCTGGCGGGTCGTGCGCATTTGGGAGCATGAACTGAAAAAAGCGGAGTTCGGGGCGACGGTGTTTCGGGTGGTGAGGCTGCTCGAGGAAGATGAGTTTATGATGCGTGAAGAATGATACTGTGTGTAATTTGATAGCTAGAAATTTGGCTTAAATTGGTCATTCCCGTGACATGTGAAAGGGTATCGCACCTAGATTTGAAACTTTGCTTTAATTTGAAGCAGTTATGAAACTAAAACACTTCAGTTATGAAACGTACCACGCTACTTTACCTACTCCTCATTTTGGGCTTTTCAAAAACGACTGCCCAGCGCCTCGAATACTTCTTGATTCCTTTTGAAGAAAACGGGAAATGGGGATACATGGACTGCAACCATACGGTGGTTGTTGAGCCAAAATTCGAAGCCGCTTTTCCGACTTATGACCTTAGGGGATTAATCAAGCTCAAAGGAAAATATGGTTATATTGACCACACGGGAAAGTTGGTCATCAAGGCCAAGTACAGGGAGGCTACTGAGTTTATGTTCGGTAGGGCTAAGGTGAAAATTGGGAAGAAGGAGTTTTGGATTGATACCAAAGGCGAAAGGCCAAAACAAGGCGTTGCTTTATGCGGTGGAATCTACAGAAACTGTTTGGTGCCGCTCGATACGCCTCGCTTGGTTTTCGAAAAAGACGGCAAGTACGGTTTTGCCTTTGAAGCCCACAAAAGGGTGGACGGTAAGCTTATCCAATTTCCAGACACGGTGCAGGCTGTTTTTGATTCAATAAAATCCATTGACCACCAATTGACGGCAATCTTTCAGAACGGTAAAATGGCCATTTTCCATGATGGCGTACTCTGCGGCTATTCAGAGCGAAAGGACACACTTTTTGATTTCAAATATAACGCTTTGAAAATGTTCAAAACCTACGACGATGATTACCCTAAATGCTTTGACTCAGAAATAGGCGTAAGAAAAGATGATAAGTGGGGGTATATCAGTTTTCGTGGGTATGCATTTCACCAGTATGATATTGAGCCGAAATATGTTTCCATTGGCCAGTTTAGAAGCGAATTAGCCAAAGTGGAATATGCGCCTGATAAGTTCGGATATATCGACAGTGCTGGGCATGAGTACTTTAAGCGGGAATGATAAAGGCTCACCTAATATATATAGGTTGCATCCATCAATTCGCCTCCTCCACCCTTTGCTTCTCATACTGCTCCCAATAATACCCCTTGTTCCCCAGCAGTTCCGAGTGCGTCCCTTCCTCCACGATTTGACCATCGTCCAGCACGATGATTTTATCGAACTCAATCAGGGAATAAATGCGGTGGGTGATAATGATGGCGGTCTTATCGGCGAGGTCGTTGGCGAGGTAGCCGAGGATGCGCTTTTCGGTGTTCACGTCCACGGCGCTGAGGCAGTCGTCGAGCAGCACGATGTCGGGGCGCCGGATAAGGGCACGGGCGATGCTCACCCGCTGCTTCTGCCCGCCGCTGAGGGTGACACCCCTTTCGCCCACCACCGTCTCGAAGCCGTCGGGCAGGCCAGCGATTTCCTCGTAAATGGCGGCGTGCTTGGTGAACAGTTCCACCTCTTCCTGTGAGGCGTCGGGGCGGCCAAAGCGTACGTTGTTGCTCACCGTGTCGGAAAACAGGAACACATCCTGCGGTACATAGCCGATGCGCTGGCGCAATGCGGCGAGGTCTTGCTGCCGGACGTCCACGCCATCCACCACGATTTGGCCTTCGGTCACGTCATAGAGCCG
>JADLHE010000125.1 GCA_020848965.1 Saprospiraceae bacterium | reverse complement strand
TTGCTTCAAGCCCCGCAAAACCCCTTTCCCCCCGCTCAGATGCGCCGCACCGATGGCAACGAAGGCAGGTTGCTGTTGAATCAAAGAAGAAATGCGTTCAGTCATGACTTGATTGCGGCGGTAGAGCATCAGTTGCCGCATGTCCTTCGTATTTCGCTTTACCATTTTATAGAGCAGTTGCAGCTCGCTGGCTTCGTAATGCTCGGCCAAACGGCGCAAATAATGTCGGAACTTCCCAATATTGGCACAAAGTCCGGCCAGCATCTTTACCTGCGTTTCAAGCGGGATTTGCGCCAGCACCGACATTTGTTCCCGAAAGGTTTCGATGCCGTGCAATGCCTTGCCCGATTGTTTGGCGTGGTTCCAAAGGTGTTGGTCGAGCGGGTCGGGCATGTCTCTGGAAAGCAATTGCTCGGTGGCAAGGTTCAGCACCACAAACGGCAGCGCTGTTTCAAAATTGGCCATGTCCAAGCCCGTGCTTTTCAGCAGCACATTGCGGTAGCGCTTGTATTTATTGGGTGCAAACAGGCTGCTAAGCGGCTGGCCGTGAGGCATTTGCATGGCATTTGCATCGGCTGCGCCAAATTGTTCGTCGAGGTGAAACTCAGCCGCAAATGCCTCGCATTCCCCTATTTTTTCATGAACAGCTTCCAATAGCTTGAAGGCCCTGCGGTCACGCACGTGCATGGTGCCGAAAAGGTAGGAAGGACCTTGAAGCCCAGGCCCTTCGATTTTCCAAAGTAGGCTATTGTAGTGCATGACTTGAGGCTTGATACTAGATGCTGGATGCTGGATTGAAAAATGGCCGGACAACTTATTAGCTGCCCGGCCATCTGATGAATCTTTTATCCGAAAAATTGATGACCAATTTGCGGTTCTGGGATACCTAGTATCTTGAGTCAAGTATCAAGCATCCAGTTTCCAGTATCAATTATTCGTAATCGTAAGGAAGAATCTTGGAGTTCTTCACAGTGGAGAGGGTCATCAACGTTTTTAGGCGCTCGATTTCCTCGATTTGAGACAGTGTCTTGAACAGGAGTTGCTCGTAAGAAGGAATGTCCTTGCAAACGATTTTGATAAGGAAATCGGCCTCGCCAGTGATGATGTAGCACTCGACGATTTCGTCTATCGCTTTGATTTTTTCGAGGAAATTGTTCAATGCGTTCTCTTTCTGCCAAGCAAGCGATACTTGCACGAAAGTCTGTACATTCAGGCCGATGCTCTGCGGGTTGATTTGGGCATGGTAGCTCTCGATGAACCCAGCAGTTTCGAGTTTTTTTACACGCTCAAGCGTTGGCGCAGGTGAAAGGCCAATCTTCTTGGAGAGGTCAAGGTTGGTGATTTTGCAATTTTCTTGTAGAATCTTCAAAATCTTCAAGTCGGTGCGGTCAAGTTTATCTGCCATTTGAAATTTCGATTTAGATATAAGGATTTTTTTAAAATCGGCGCAAGATACGAACTCGTGGAATATTCTGCAAAATATTCTGCAAAAAACCTTTATTAATTTTAGTTCGTGTTCTTTTGCAGGTTAGCAATTGAAGAAAATTCGGAACGTGGAGGTGATGAAAATCACTGTAAGCTATTGTTGGGAAGGTGCTTTTTTTACGGGGCGCAAAGGTAGGCGTTCATTTCAATTATAGTGCAAGCTTGTTGAAAATGATTGATTTTTTTTTCACGACATTTGCTGACGCAACAATTTTCTAACTTAGGGTGTTAATTCATCCGTTTTCAACTTTTCACTAACGTCTAAATTCAATAAAATGGCTTTTGAAATAACTGATGCAAACTTCCAGAAAGAAGTAAGGGAAAACTCAGGTGTAGCAGTACTCGACTTTTGGGCCGAGTGGTGTGGCCCTTGCCGCATGATTGGTCCTATCGTTGAGAATCTTGCGACTGAATACGAGGGTAAAGCGCTCATCGGAAAGGTTAACGTTGACGACAACCCAGAAGTAAGCGTTGAATTCGGGGTTCGTTCTATACCTACCATCCTCATTTTCAAAAATGGTAAGGTCGTGGACAAGCAGGTAGGCTTAACTACGCATGCTGCACTTGCGCAAAAAATCGAGGCTCAGCTTGCCTAGTACTGTTTTGTAAAAACTGCATGTCAATTGCATACAAAAGCCCTGTTGCCAAATAGTAGCAACAGGGCTTTTCGTTTCTTGGGCTTTCACTGCAAGCCCGCTCATTCCCGAATCTGTTTACGACCTGCTGGCCATCAACAAGCCCAAATCGGTGTGCTTGATGCCAAAACGACGGCCCATATAGGCATTCGTCAGTCGGCCTTTGTAGGTGTAAACGCCGTTGCGAAGCCCGAAATGCTCAAAAAGTAATTCGTCCAAGCCGCCGCTTTTGCTGGCATTGATGAGCATTGGGGTTAAGATATTGCTGATAGCGATGGAGGCTGGTCGGGGCACTTTTGAGGCAATCTTTGGCACACAATAATGCACCACGCCGTGCTTGACAAAGGTTGGTCGGTCAAGCGATGTGATTTCGGAGGTTTCAAAACAGCCGCCTTGGTCAATGCTCACATCTATGACTACCGAGCCGGGCTTCATTTTCTCCACAATTCGTTCGGGAACGATGACCGGGGAACGGCCCGTTTTTGAATGCACCGCACCTATTACCACATCGGCATTTATCAGCTCCTTTTCGAGCTGCGAGGGGTTCAGGGTCGAAGTGTTCAGCTTTTGGCCCACATGCCTTTGCAGCCGCATCAATTTGTAAACATCGTTGTCAAACACCCGGATATCGGCGCCAAGGCCCAGCGCTACCCTTGTGGCGGATTCGCCAACGATGCCAGCGCCAAGCACCACCACCTTTGCTGAAGGCACCCCAGCGATGCCCCCTAGAAGCACGCCCTTGCCACCGCCCGTGCTGGCCATCAGTTCGGCAGCCGTCAGCACGACGCTGATACCCGCCAACTCGCTCATCACCCGCACCAATGGGAAGCTGCCGTTTTCATCCTTTATATATTCCATTGCCATTGAAATCACCCTTTTTTCCAGCATTTTCCGAACGAAATCTTCCGTTAGGGTAGGGATGTGCAGCGGAGATATGATGAATTGGTTGGGGTGAAAAAGCGCTATTTCCTCTAGGGTGGGCGGGGCTACCATGAGCAACACATTGGATTGGAACACCTTGTCACGGTCAAAGCAAATCTCGGCCCCGCACTCGGAATAGCGATGGTCGGTATAATTCGCTTTTTCGCCCGCACCGGTTTCCATCAACACATTGAACCCAATATCCGTTAGTGCAGTTACGGCGGAGGGCACCAATGCCACACGGGTCTCTTGCATTATAGCCGCCTTCGGTATTCCAATGGTCATCCGGCCTCCGCCCTGTTTCACGGCCAGCATTTCAGGTTGAGGTTGCAGTTGCCCTTCCGTAAGGGACTTTGGGATGGGTATTTTCTTTGTCGTTTCTGACATAGCTTTTCGGTTGGGGATTTTATTCCCCTTTAGGTAGAAAAATGGACTTCCCTACCGTTTTTCAAACAAAAACTGCCTCGTTCCATCTGGCAGCACTTCAATTTTAATGAAAACAGTTTCGTTGGGCATTAGGTCGGAAATGACGTCCGGCCATTCGATGAAACAATAACTTTGGTCGTCCAAATAATTTTCGATGCCAATATCAAGGGCTTCTTCCAAGCTCTTTAAGCGATAAAGGTCAAGGTGGTGTATGGATTGCTCACGACCGATTTCATCGAGAAAAACATACTCGTTCACCAAGGCAAAAGTGGGGCTTGACACGTTTTCTTGCACGTTTTGCCTACGGCAAAAAGCCTTTACAAAAGCCGTTTTGCCAGCGCCCAAGTCGCCCGTCAGGGCGAATTTTCTGTTGCCCTCGGCAAAATGGAGCAGTGCTTCCACTATTTTGTCGAGGTCGGCCACGGCGCTTGCCAAATGCACTTCACTCATTTTTTCCTTTCGTTGAAAAAGGCCAGCAACATGATGGCAATCGCCACCAAGAATACCACCCAAGCCCAAGGCGAGCAGGCCATCTTAAAGGCTGCGCAATAAAACGCTGCACCCAATAGCCCACCGAGGATTGGCCCAACGATTGGAATCCAAGCATAGCCCCAATCGGAGTCGCCTTTGCCGCTGATTGGCAGCAGAAAATGGGCGAGCCTTGGCCCAAAATCCCTTGCGGGGTTGATGGCATAGCCCGTCGGCCCTCCCAAGGACATGCCGATGGCCACCACTAGCGCTCCTACAACAATTGGGTTCAGCCCTTCGGCAAACTGGTTGGCACCAATGAACACTACGCCTGCCACCAGCACAAAACTGCCTATCATTTCGCTGACAAGATTGGCCCACGTGCTGCGCACGGCAGGGCTTGTGCAGAAAACGCCGAGCTTGGTGGCTTTGTCTTCGGTACGTGACCAATGCGGCAGGTAGTGCAGCCAAACCAACGTAGCGCCAATTATTGCTCCGACCACTTGGGCCAAGATATATCCGGGCACTTTTTCCCATGGGAAACTCCCTTCTGCTGCAAGGCCGATGGTTACAGCTGGGTTAAGGTGGGCACCGCTTATTTTGCCCACGGCATAAATGGAGATGGTCACCGCTAAGCCCCAAGCAAGGGTAATGACCACCCAACCTCCGTTTTCTGATTTGGTTCCTTTCAGAATTGCGCCTGCTACAACGCCATCGCCAAGCAGTATCAAGAGCATTGTGCCGATGAGTTCGCCCCAGAAATCAGTCATTTTTCTTCGTTTTGTTTTGTGAAAGATGTTGCAACGAATGTCAAATAAAGCACATTCCGCAGAGTTTCAAGCAATGGAGCGGTATTTTTTTAATAAAAAAACGGGAAGGTGGTCATGCCACCTTCCCGTCCCGTTATTTATGAACAAGCAACAGTTATTTTCTTCTATTGCCTCCACCTCGGTTCCCACGGTTTCCGCCGCCACCACTGCCGCTGTTTCCACCGCCACCGCCTCGGTTTCCGCCCTTGCCATTTCCACCTCGGCCACCACGAGTGCCTCGGCCACCCCGGTCACGGTCGTTTCGCTCCCGCTCCCGGTTGTCGCCCGGCCTGCGGATATTGCCACGGCTCAGGTTGTCGAGCGAAGCTTCGTCCATCACTTTGAGTTTTCCACCTGAGAGGTGCTCCAAGTCTTCAATGATGATGTCGTCAGAGACATAATGCTCCCGGTTCCATGTTTTGTAGGCCAGTTTCATATAGGAGCCAATGACCTGCACGAAGCCTTCCTTCTTGGGGCCGTCCTCCATTTGGAGCGCACGGGCCACAAGCTTTTGCACATTGTGGCCATAGTGCCTGAACCTGGTTTCTTTGGTAGGGTAGGGCACTTTTTCAGGCCGCTTCCGGCTGTCTTCCGGCTTTGGTATTTCGCCATTGGGCGGCATCACGTCCAAGTTGTACTCCGCAATGCGGAACACGTGCTTCCAAGTTTTCTCCCGATGGTCTTCGACATTGCGGTTTTGAGGGTGCATTTGCATCATCAGCGTCACGATCATTTCGATGTATTGCTGGCGCATGGCCCGGTCGGGCACTTCCCTTGCGAAGCGTATCATGGCCTGCACGTTGCGGCCATATTCGGGTATGATGAGTTCTTCTTTTTTTGAGTTGTACTCCATTATTTACAGGGATGAAGATTGAGGGATGAGGAATGAACGTGGGACATTTCATCCCTAATTCCTCATCCCTCATTCCTATTCTACGGTAACTGATTTTGCCAAATTGCGGGGCTGGTCAACGTTGCAGCCACGCATAACGGCAATGTGATATGACAACAATTGGAGCGGAATGACCGACAATAACGGCGTAAACGGCTCCTCCGTGTCAGGTATTTCAATGGTGTAGTCAGCAATTCGGCTGATTTCTTGGTCGCCTTCGGTAACGATGGCCAGCACGACACCTTTGCGGGCCTTCACTTCTTGGATATTGGAAATGATTTTGTCGTTCAGGCTCTTGTTCGTTGCAATGACAATGACCGGCATGTTTTCGTCAATCAATGCGATTGGCCCGTGCTTCATTTCAGCGGCGGGGTATCCTTCTGCATGGATGTACGAGATTTCCTTCAATTTCAATGCTCCTTCGAGCGCAATCGGGAAATTATAGCCACGGCCAAGGTACATCGCATTTGTTGAATCTTTAATCTCAGCGGCGATGTATTTGATTTTGTCATTGATGTCGAGCATTTTTTTCACCTTTTCAGGGATGTTTTCTAGCTCGACCAGCAATTTTTTGAAATAATCGTCTGAAATAGTACCACGCTCATGTCCTATTTGCAACGCCATCAACGTCAGCAAAGTGACTTGGGCGGTAAATGCTTTTGTGGAGGCCACCCCAATTTCTGGACCGCAGTGGATATAAGAGCCTGCATCCGTCAAACGGGCGATGGACGAGCCAACTACGTTGACGATGCCATAAAGCAATGCGCCGTTTTTCTTCGCCAATTCCAGTGCCGCATAAGTGTCGGCAGTCTCGCCAGATTGAGAAATGGCAATCACCACGTCTTTGTCCGTGATAACGGGGTTGCGGTAGCGAAACTCCGATGCGTACTCCACTTCCACGGGCATGCGTGCGAGGTCTTCAAACAGGTATTCCGCAATCAGGCCAGCATGCCAGGATGTGCCACAACCGAGTATGATGAAGCGCTGGGCATTTTTCACCATGTCAACATGGTTGTGCATGCCGCCTAGCCGCACCCAACCTTCCTCTGCGCTGACCCGTCCCCGCATGGCATCCATGATGGTGGTTGGCTGCTCATAGATTTCCTTGAGCATGAAATAATCGTAGCCGCCTTTTTCCATGCGCTCGATTTCCATGTTCAGTTCGTCCACAAAGGGGGTGTGTACCTCATTGTCAATGGTGCGAATTTCATATTCGCCGTCTCGGTGCAGGGTGGCGATATGTTCGTCTTCGAGGTAGATTACTTTCTTGGTGTATTCAACAATGGGGGTTCCATCGCTGGCCAGAAAAAATTCGTCGTTGCCAATGCCCACTACCAATGGGCTTCCCTTGCGGGCTGCTACCAGCTTGTCGGGGTCTTGGCTGTCGAGCACGACGATTGCGTAGGCACCTACCACTTTCGACAAAGCAACTCGAACTGCTTCTTCAATAGGCAAATTGTCTTGTTTTTGCACCTCCTCAATCAGGTGTACCAACACTTCGGTATCGGTCTGTGATTTGAAACTATGGCCTTTTTTTTCAAGCGCCTGCTTGATGGGGGCATAGTTTTCAATGATGCCATTGTGGACGAGGGTGAGCCGTCCATTGCCCGAAGTATGCGGGTGGGCATTGGTATCGTCTGGTTTGCCGTGGGTGGCCCAACGGGTGTGACCAATACCAGAAGTGCCTGAAATATTGTGGCCTTTCGAAAAGTCCACAAGTTCTTGCACCTTGCCTTTCTTTTTGTAAATGTTCAGGCTGCCGTTCATTAACGCAATGCCAGCACTGTCATAGCCCCGGTATTCGAGCCTTTGCAGACCTTTGATGAGGATTGGATAAGCCTCTTTTTTGCCGATGTAGGCGATAATTCCGCACATGATGTTTTTGTGAGTGAAAAATGACCAATTGTGAATTCAGAATCATGCATTCCTGTTGAGGAACAACGATGATTCAACGTGCTTTGTCTGTCCTTTGTTCGAGTTTCTATGAAGTCAATACTTTGTGTAGCTAATGCGAAGCTTTGCAGGGAACTCAGAATGGCTCGGTCCACCTAGCACTACCCTTGTTGGGGATTCCGTCCTGTTGTTAACGGTGAACCGCAAAGTTTTAGTCGTTTTTCCTGCAATCATCTTCTGCATGTGCGCTGAAAGTGAAATCTTGTATTGAATGTCGTCTGCGCCTGCTTTGCCGCCAAAGTATTTTCCGAAATCGTCGGTGCTCAGGTTTCGAATTGGCAGGTAAATATCGTCAATTACAATCAAACTGGTATCAGAAACATACTCAGTTGCATACATCTGTGCGACAGGAGTGATGTCTGCAATGTCGCCCGGCAACGAAAGTATGGGTAATATCAGCTCTGCTTTGTTGATGATAATGCCATTCAAGTCTTCCGCATACGGTATTTCAAGTTCAAAGTTCACGCCATTAAGGCCCTGAAGGAAGATTAAACTGTCGTTTTGAGCAGAATTAGGAGTGTTAAGAAAATCCCCGGCGATGGAGCCTCCGTAATAGTTTTGCTGGTGCAAAACGATAGGGTTTCCTGAGAAGCTGTGGAAATCATAGCTCTTCTTTTTGGTGCCGCTTTCGGTGTAGTAGAAACGGAGGTTGGTCTGTGTGGAACTGCGCATGTTCAGGCTTAGCATCCCTTTGTTTTGCGAAGCAGGCTTCAACCATAGCCCCTTGAAGGATTTTACAAAATTTGAGTCAACATTGATGGTCAGGGAGTCCATGCTGAGGATTCTGGACATGGCTGCATTGTCCAGTTTTATGCGAAGGTGCGCTGGCAGCCTAACTTCCCTAACGGTGTCGGAGCTAGGCTCCATAACGGTAATGCTGTCGGTGAAATTGGGGATAAAACTATGGGTTGCGAGCGGTGCGGGGTTCACAGCAAAGCTGTCGAAATTGGTATAGGTGGACTTGGCGTTCAAGACGTCGCTCATTTCATAGACTTCCACGGTGTAGGTCTCGTCCAAATTGCCGTATGAAAGGGAAGCGTTTAGTGGAACGAGCAAAACCACCGAGTCCAAGGTGTGCTTGGTGGGGTCAAAATTGGGGCGGCTTGTGTTTGTGAAGAACTGGGTGTAAATACTGGACACAGTCCTTCCAAAAATGGGGTCTTGGAAATCACCCAACGCAAAATTTGATAGGATGACGCTGTTGGTTCCTGTTCTCCAGACGACGAGGGAGTCGTTCGGGACGGTCTTGGCCTTCAAGGTTAATGTATCTATGAATTCAATGTCCAACTGGTCACCGGAAAGTAGGTCAGAGCCGATTACGGTAGGGTCGTTGCAAGAAATAAGTGCGAAAATTGAAAGGTACAGCACCCAAAGTGCCGAATTGGTAAGTTTTTTCATGCTTAAAAAAGCCGGTGGTGATTTAGAAACAAAACGAATATCGAAAAGGAAAGTGCCTTTGGATGGCCAATTGGTTGTTTGTGCAGCTTGTTAAGTTTGAAGGGTTTGATGCATTCAATGCGTTTGATTTGCTGATACAATTCAAACGCATTGAACATTTCAAACCCCTCAAACCTGCAAACCCTTTAAACAGCTTCCTCTTCCACCAGCATGGAGTTGTAGAATTCCATATGTACGGGCAGTATTTCTTCCTCGCTGTGGAAGGCAAGGTTGGGCTTCCCAGAGGCGACGATAAGTTCCTCCACCTCAGCCGGTAGGTGCTCGCTGCCCCTGATGATGGCATCTGCATACGCAATGGCACCCTTATGTAGGAACACACTATTGCCATTCATATAGGCATCCAAGTCTTCACGGCCCAAGTTATTGATGCTCGCCTTTGTGGTAAAAGCATCCGAGAACTGGCTGTCCATATTCGTATCGTAAGCCGAGTAGATAATCTTTGCATTCTGGAACAAAGGCTCCGTCTTGTAGGCTTCCCTTATATACATAGGTATAAGTGCCGTCATCCAGCCGTGGCAGTGGATGATATCGGGTGGCCAACCGAACTTGCGCACGGTCTCAATTACTCCTTTGCAGAAGAAAATCATGCGGTCGGGATTGTCCTCGTAAGGAGTACCGTTATCGTCCGCAAATCCAGACTTGCGCTTGAAGAAATCGTCGTTGTCGAGGAAATAAACCTGCAACCTTGCACCGGGCAAAGAAGCCACTTTGATGATGAGCGGGTAATCGTCGTCGTCCACGATGATGTTCATCCCTGAAAGCCTTACCACTTCATGCAGGCGGTGCCTGCGCTCGTTGATGATGCCGTAGCGTGGCATCAGCACCCTGATTTCCATGCCATTTGACTGGGCATATTCCGGTAGCTTTTTCACTGCCTCCGATACCTCCGTGATGGCGGTATAGGGGTCCAACTCCTGCGTTACAAACAAAAGCTTTTTCTTTTCTACCATGTTGTTTTATGTTTTTTTGACAAAAAAGTATGTTCAATGAACTTGGCCGCAAAGATACTAAAAAAAATTGCGGATTAATGCACGGTTTGGCCAGATATTATTTTTGCGGAGCGAACGGGCGGCCCTTAGCAGTTGGTCAAAATGGCTGCCAAGGTTCCTGAAAACAGCTACATTTGCCACCATTTCAAAGGCTTGGGCAAGCTGGTGTTCGCCAATTCAGCCTGCCTATTATCACCCATTGCTATGTTCTTGTTCAAAAAAGTGGCCGACTTGCGCCGTTTCCTGGATGCCAAAAAGCGGGAGGGGCTTACCGTGGGCTTTGTTCCCACCATGGGTGCGCTCCACCAAGGGCATGCCACCTTGGTACGGCAGGCAGCTTCCGAGTCCAACATCGCTGTTTGCAGCATCTTCGTCAATCCAACGCAGTTCAACGAAGCATCCGACCTCGACAAATACCCTCGCACCCCTGAAAAAGACATAGCCCTTCTGCTTGAATGCGGTTGCAACGTGCTCTTCCTGCCAGACGTGAAAGAGGTCTATCCAGACGGCCAAATTTCACCCCTCACGATTGATTTTGGCCTGCTCGACCAGCCAATGGAGGGGGCACACCGACCCGGCCATTTCAAGGGCGTGGCGCAGGTGGTCA